>NZ_JBHUIY010000012.1:0-105786 GCF_042683125.1 Phaeospirillum tilakii | reverse complement strand
TCCTGTCTCTTCACTTGTCAAACAGCAGGAGGACGTTTCCGTCTTCCGTCCCGCTCGGAGGCGAGGCCCGCCGCAGCGGGAGGCCGGTTTCTACTCGGCCCGGCCGGCCGTGTCAATCTCTTTTTTTTCGCCGCCGCCGGAAGGTCCGGAGCGGCAAGGGCGCCGTTTCTACTTCAGCGCCGGCCCCCGTGTCAACCGCTTTTTTACGCCGCCGGTGCGACCCGGTGGCAGCGGCCTTCTTCGAGGCCCCCGTCGCTTCGGAACCACTCGGTCCGTCGCGGCGAGGGGCGCTTTCTAGGCCTCATCCGACGCCGGGTCAACTCCTTTTTTCAGGTTTTTCCCCGAGAAACCGTCCGCGCCGCTTCGGGTGCCCCCAAGGCACAGTCAAGCGAAAAATACGGGCATTTGGGGTTGCCTTGGGGGCGGCCGGGCTGCGATAACCCGCCTGACTTTATCCACATGACAGCAGCGAACCCGTCCCTTGGCCGGCCATGTCACAGCCAAACTGAAGCGCAGCCTCAAAGCGATCGCCGTGGTTCTGCTGGTCGGCGCGATCGCGGTGCTGCTGGCCCGGCCCTTCGTCCCCTTCCCCCCGTTCGGCGGTGGCGAGGGGCCGCTCGAGCCCCGTCCGCCTCTTTATCTTGATCTGGAGGCCGAGGGCGACGCCCAGCCCCAGCCCGACACCGCCGACAGCGAGATCGAGGACATCGCCCGCCGCCCGTTCGAATCGGTGCTGACGCTCGGCTCGGGCGACACCATGCCCGAACTGATCGGCCGGGCCGGGGTCGCCGCCGGCGAGGCCGCCGCCGCCGCCGAGGCGCTTTATCATCTGATCGACCCGCGCACCCTGAAGGCCGGGCAGAAGGTGACGGTGACCTTCGCCCCCTCGCCCTACGGCTTCGGGCGCGGGCCGTTCCGCCAGGTCAGCCTCGCCCCCGACGCGATGCGCGACATCGTCGCCCGGCGCGGCGACAAGGGATTCGAGGCGGTCGAGACCAAGCGGCAGCTCAGCCGCCAGATCGCCCATTTCCAGGGCAGCATCAAATTCAGCCTGTATGACAGCGCGACCGACGCCGGCGTGCCGGTGCCGGTGGTGCTGGAGATGATCAAGGCGCTCAGCTACGACGTCGATTTCCAGCGCGACCTCCAGCCGGGCGACCGCTTCGACGTGCTGTTCGAGGCGTGGTACGACACCAAGGGCAAGCTGGTCCGCGCCGGCGACCTGATCCGGGTCGGGCTCGATCTGTCCGGCACCGCCCTCGGCCTTTATCGCTATGAAAGCACCGACGGCCGCGGCGAGTACTTCACCGCCACCGGCGAGAGCGTGCGCAAGGCGCTGCTGAAGACCCCGGTCGACGGCGCCCGCATCACCTCGGGCTTCGGCATGCGCAACCATCCGATCCTCGGCTACAGCAAGATGCACAAGGGAGTCGATTTCGGCGTCCCCCCCGGCACCCCGATCCAGGCCGCCGGCGACGGCACCGTCGAGATGGCCGGGCCGTTCGGCGCCTACGGCAATTATGTCCGCCTGCGCCACGGCAACGGCTACGGCACCGCCTATGCCCACATGAGCCGGATCGCCCCCGGCATCCATACCGGCCGCCATGTCAGCCAGGGCCAGATCATCGGCTATGTCGGCGCCACCGGCCGCGCCACCGGGCCGCACCTGCATTACGAGGTGCTGGTCGGCACCACCCAGATCAATCCGATGAGCATCAAGGTGCCGACCGGGATCAAGCTGGCCGGGCGCGACCTCGACCGCTATCTGGCCCACCGCCGCCAGATCGACCAGATGATGGCGGCGATCCCGTCGGGGACCCATGTCGGAGCCGGCAACGCCCGGCTCGGCCGCCTCGGGGGGTAACCCTATTTTTCGCGGCGGCCCGCCCGGTCTATCCTGACGTCACGAGGCGAACAGGACAAAGGCCGGCCCCGATGCATCGATTGCCCTTCCCCTTCCCGCCGGCCCCGCCCCGCCGCGCCGGCCCGGCCGGAGCGACGCGATGAGGCGGCTGTGGCGGACGATGGGCGGCCGGCTGCTGCTGGTGGCGCTGGGGGTGGAGATCCTCGGCCTGTCGCTGGTGATCGGCAACGACCTGCGCCGCACCGAGGACAAGCTGCTGCGGCAGATCGAGGACGAGGCGGTGATGCTGGGGCCGGTGCTGGCCGCCGCCCTGGTCGCGCCGCTGTCGCAGCAGGACACCGCCACCGTTCACGCCGTGCTCGACGAAAGCCGGGCCGCGCGCGGGCTGGTCTATCTCGCCGTGCTCGGCCCGCGCGGCGAACCACTGGCCTTCAGCGGCTGGCCCGAGGCCACCCCGCTGCCGCCGCCCGGCCCGCCGCCGACCCGGCTCGATCTCGGCCGCGACCGCCGCTATGACGCCGCCCGCAGCGTCGCCTTCGCCGGGCGGGTGCTGGGGCGGGTGCATTTCGGCCTCGACCTGACCCAGGTGATCGAGGCCCGGCGGGAGATGCTGATCGAGGATCTGGCGCTGGCGACGATCGGCCTCGGCCTGTCGGTGCTGCTGCTGGGGGGCTTCGGCCTGCGCGCCGCCCGCCGGCTCGACGATCTGACCGAGGCCAGCCAGACCCTGGCCTCCGGCCGCACCGACGCCCCGCCGCTGCCCGAGGGCGACGACGATCTCGGCCGCCTCGCCGCCGCGGTCAACCGGCTGGCCGAGGCGGTGCGCGAACGGGACGAACACCATGCCCGCGCCCTCGACGAGAGCGGCCACAAGGGCGAGGCCCGCGTCGCCATCCTCGAAGGCAAGCTCGGCCGGCTGTCGCTCACCCTGCGCCGGCTGCGGCTGGCCCAGAGCTTCGCCAACATCGCCTCGTGGGAATTCGACATCGCCACCCGCACCCTGCACCATTCCGAGCGGCTGCCGGCGCTGCTCGGGGTGGAGGACACGGTGGGGCGGATCGGCTACGACACCTTCGTCCGGGTGCTGCATCCCGAGGACCGCGCCACGGTGCGCCGGGCGTTCGGGCGGGCCATCCACGAGCGCCGCCCCTACGAGGTCGAGCACCGGGTCTGCCTGCCCGACGGGTCCGAGCGTTGGCTGCACGAGCGCGGCGCGGTGGTGTGCGACCGCGAGGGCCGGCCGGCGCGGGTGCTGGGGATCACCCAGGACATCCACCGCCGCAAGACCGCCGAGGCCAGCCTGCGCAAGCTGTCGGTCGCGGTCGAGCAGAGCCCGGTCGGGGTGCTGATCACCGCGCCCGACGACACGATCGAATATGCCAACCCGACCCTGCTGCGCCATTACGGCTACCGGCTCGACGAGGTATTGGGCCGGACCCCGAACCTGTTCCACGGCGAGCAGGCGGACGGCGCCCTGTTCCGGGCGATGCGGCAGCAGATCCATGCCGGCCAGTCCTGGCGGGGCGAATTGCGCAACCAGCGCAAGGACGGCAGCCCGCTGTGGGTCGCCGCCTCCATCACCCCGATCCGGGACCCGGACGGGCGGATCAGCCATTTTCTCTGCCTGTCGGAGGATGTCGGCGCCCGCAAGGCGGCCGAGCTCGAAGCCAGCGACAGCCGCCGCCGTCTGGCCGAGGCCCAGCGCCTCGCCGGTCTCGGCAGTTGGGAATACGTCCCCGCCACCGGGGCGATGGTGTGGTCGGAGACCACCTACGCCCTGTTCGGCCGCGACCAGGAGCCGTTCGTGCCGACCTTTGCGGCCTTCCTCGGCGCGATCCATCCCGACGACCGCGCCGCCTTCGACGAGACCCTGCGCCGGCTGGGCGAGGGCGAGGGCGCGCCCGAGGACGTGCCCGAGGACGTGCTGGTGCGGATCCGCCGCCCCGACGGCAGCCTGCGCCACCTCCAGGCCCGCACCCATCTCGGCTGCGACAGCCCGGACCAGCCGACGCGGATGGTCGGCACCCTGCTCGACGTCACCGAGCGCGAGAAGGCCAACGCCAACCGCGACCTGTTCCGCCGGCTGGTCGACGATGCCGGGCAGGCGATCCGCATCGCCGAGCCCGACGGCCGGATCCTGTTCGTCAACCAGGCCTATCTGACCCTGACCGGCTACCGCCGCGACCAGATCGAGCGGCATCCCTACACCGAGTTCCTGGGCGACCCGGCCTCGCCGGCGGCGCTGGCGGTGGCCGCCGCCTATGCCGAACGCCGCAACTGGACCGGACTGCTCGAGGTCGCCCGCGCCGACGGCACCAGCTTCACCGCCCTGTGCAATGTCGGGGTGGCGCTCGACCAGCGCGGCCGGGCCCAGTTCCTGTTCAGCATCTTCAGCGATTATTCGCCCGAGATCGAACGCCAGCGCGAACTGAGCGACGCCCGCGACGCCGCCGAGGCGGCCAGCCAGGCCAAATCGGCCTTCCTCGCCAACATGAGCCACGAACTGCGCACGCCGATGAACGCGATTCTCGGCTTCTCGCAGTTCCTCGAAATGGATGCGACCCTGACCGCGTCCCAGCGCGACAGCGTGCTGACGATCTATCAGGCCGGCCGCCACCTGCTCGACCTGATCAACGAGATCCTCGACCTCGCCCGGATCGAGGCCGGGCGGATCGACCTGTCGATCGAATCGGTGCCGGTCGAACCGGTGCTGACCGAATGCCTCGACCTGATCGCGCCGCTGGCCCAGGAGCGCGGCATCGCCCTGATCCGGCGCGCCGCCGAGCCGGGACTGGCCGCCCGCGCCGACCGGCTGCGCCTCAAGCAGGTGCTGGTCAACCTCCTGTCGAACGCGATCAAGTACAACCGCCCCAACGGCACGGTGCGGATCCTGACCCGCCGCACCGGCCCCGAGACCCTGCGCCTGACCGTGGCCGACACCGGGCGCGGCATCGCCCCCGACCGGCTCCAGGAGCTGTTCATCCCGTTCAACCGGCTGGGGGCCGAATACACCGACACCGAGGGCACCGGCATCGGCCTCGCGCTGTCGCGCCGCATCGTCGAGGCGATGGCCGGGCGG
This sequence comes from Phaeospirillum tilakii, assembly GCF_042683125.1. NCBI lineage: Bacteria > Pseudomonadati > Pseudomonadota > Alphaproteobacteria > Rhodospirillales > Rhodospirillaceae > Phaeospirillum > Phaeospirillum tilakii. The sequence goes on along the minus strand of NZ_JBHUIY010000012.1, from coordinate 100,843 downwards.
ATCTCGGTCGAGAGCCATCCCGGCCAGGGCAGCGCCTTTTCGATCGAATTGCGGGCCGAGCCGCCCGACCCCAGCCGCGTCGCCGCCCTGCCCGCCGCCGCTCCGTTGGCCGACGACCGCCCGGTCACCGCGACGGTGCTCTATGTCGATGACGATCCGGTCAATCTGAAGCTGCTGGAACAGGTGTTCGCCACCATGCCGCAATTGCGGCTGGTCACCGCGCCGACCCCGGGGCTGGGGCTCGACCTCGCCCGGCTGCGCCGGCCCGACCTGATCCTGCTCGACATCAATCTGCCGGGGATGGATGGCTGCGAGATGCTGGGGCGGCTGCGCGCCGATCCGCAGACCGAGGCGATCCCGGTGGCCGCCGTCACCGCGCTGGCGATGGCGCGCGACATCGAACGCGGCCTCGCCGCCGGCTTCAACGCCTATCTGACCAAGCCGATCGACATCCCGCTGCTGGTCGAGACCGTGCGCAGCCTGCTCGACGCCCCGGCCCCGCCGGCCTGAGCCGGCGGCCGGGGATCAGATCAGGCCTCGGCCTCGCTGTCCGGCGGCACCGGGGCCAGCACCGGCGGCGCGCCAAAGGGGACGCCACGCTTCAGCGCCGACAGGCCACGGATCATCCGGATCAGGATCCAGACATACAGGCCGAACAGGACGACCCAGCCGACGACGATGAAGCTGGTCAGCAGCCCGAAGATCCCGATCCCGAGGCCCCACCAGAACACCCGGATCACGTTGCCGAAATGGGTGTCGAGCACCGTGTCGGTGCCGCGATAGACGTAGGCGATCACCACCGCCGCGACCATCGTCACCGGGAACAGCAGCCCGGTCAGCATGCAGATGTAGGCGATCAGCGCCATGGTGTTGGCGTTCTGTTGGGCGAGCAGATTGTCGGTCATCATCCCCTCCCGCTGCGGAGACTCGAGCATACGTCGAAAGGGGCGCCGGTTTAAGCCCCTTCGCCGGATCACAGCGGCAGGCGCAGCCGCACCCGCAGCCCGCCGAGCGGCGAATCCTCCAGCTTGATCTCGCCGCCATGGGCGCGGACGATGTCGCGGGCGATGGTCAGGCCGAGCCCGACCCCGCCGGCGGCGGCGGAATCGAGCCGGGTGAACGGACGGAACACCTCGTCGCGCCGCACCGGGGGGATGCCGGGGCCGTCATCGTCGATCAGCAGCTCGGCGGCGTTCTGGCGCCGCCCGACCCGGACCCAGACATGGCCCTCGGGGGCGCGGCCGTGCCGCACCGCGTTGCCGAGCAGGTTGGCCAGCACCCGGCTGATCGCCACCGGGCGCAGCGGCATGGTCAGCTCGCCCTCGCTGTGCAGGTCGATCGCCGCGCCCTGGCGGCGGAAACGGCCGACCACGTCCTCGACCAGCCCGGGCAGATCGGTCTCGACCGGGGTCTCGGTCCCCTCGCCGCGGGCGAAGGCGAGGTAGCCCTCGATCATCCGCTCCATCTCGGCGACGTCCTCTTCCAGCTCGGCCCGCCCCTCGACCGCGCCCAGCATCGCCAGTTGCAGCTTCATCCGGGTCAGCGGCGTGCGCAGATCGTGCGACACCCCGGCCAGCATCTCGGTGCGCTGCTGGATCTGGCGCTGGATCCGCTCGCGCATCAGGTTGAAGGCCTGGGCGGCCTGGCGCACCTCGGTCGCCCCCTCCGGCTTGAACGCCAGCACGTCGAGCCCCTTGCCGAAGCGGTCGGCCGCCACCGCCAGCTTGCGCACGCTGCGGACCTGATTGCGCATGAACACGGTGGCGATGCCGAACAGCAGCATCGCCGTGCCCAGCATCCATAGGATGAAGACGTAGGTGGTGGAGGAGAACAGCCGCTTCTTCGGGGCGTAGATCTCAAGCAGCCCGTCGGACAACTGGACCCGGATCACCACCTCGCGTTCGAGCGATTCGGCATCCATCCGGTAGGGGCGCTGCACCTGCTCGGCCATCGCGTCCTCCATCGCCCGGTCGAGCACCCCGGACAGCGGCGGCGGCGGCTGGTTGGCGAGGATGCCGCCGGGGATGAAGCGGGCATCCAGTTCCATCTTGGCGGCGGCGATCGACAGGATGGTGCGGCGGGATTCGGCGTCGGGGAAGGCGCGGGTCGCCTCGATCACCGTGGCGATGTCGCCGGCCAGCCCCTTGGCCAGCCGGCGCGACACCGTCTCCCAGTGGCTGGCGTAGAACACGTAGGTCGAGACCAGTTGCAGCACCACCAGCGGCATGACGATGATCAGCAGCGACCGCCCCAGCAAACCGTGCGGCAGCGCCCGCTTCAGCCAGACTTCCGGTCGCGTCATCCCCACCTCCTCGCCCGCCGCCGTCAGTCCGGCCGCAACATGTACCCGGTGCCGCGCACGGTCTGGAGATAGCGCGGCAGGCGGGGATCGTCCTCGATCTTCTTGCGCAGGCGGGTCACCTGGACATCGACCGCGCGGGGGTTGGCGGCGCTGCCGGTGCGGGCGGCCAGCTCGTCGCGCGACACCCCCTGGCCGGCGGCCTCGGCCAGCACCGCCAGCAGGTCGCGCTCGGCCTGGGTGAGGTGGACCGGCTGGTCGCCCCGCCGCAATTCGGCCCGGGCCAGATCCCAGGTGAAGGCGCCGAGGCGCAGGGTGGAGGGCGCCGCCTCGCCCTGGTCGCGCGGGGCGCGGCGCAGGATCGAGGCCAGCCGCAGCAGCAGCTCGCGCGGCTCGAACGGCTTCGACAGATAATCGTCGGCCCCGGCCTCCAGGCCGCGAATGCGGTCATTGACCTCGCCGCGCGCGGTCAGCAGCAGGATCGGCAGGCGGTTGCCCTCGGCGCGCAGCGCCCGGGTCAGGGCGATGCCGTCCTCGCCCGGCATCATCACGTCGAGCACCATCACGTCGAAGGCCAGCGCGGCGAGGTGGCGGCGGGCCTCGCCGGCCTCGGCGGCGGTGACCACCAGATAGCCGTTCTCGGTCAGGTACTTCGCCAGCAGATCGCGCAAACGGCGGTCGTCATCGACCACCAGGACATGCCCGCCTTCCATCGTCGTCATTCCCCGTCGCGCGGCGGCAGCGCGAAGCGGCCGCGGTCGCTCTCCTCGATCAGCCCGAGCAGCACCCGCTGGAAGCCCTCGGCCGCGCCGGGACCGGCGGCGGCACAGGCGCGGGCGATCCGCGCCGCCTGACGCGCGGTGACCCGCGCCTCCAGCGCCCGGCCGCGCTCGGTCAGGGTCAGCAGACGCTGGCGCCGGTCATGCGGACCGGGCCGCTGGTGGATGAAGCCCTCGGCGACCAATTGCCCCAGCACCCGGGCCAGACTCTGCTTGGTGATGCGCAGCGTGTCGAGCAGCTCGCTGACGCTGGTGCCGGCATGGCGGCCGACGAAGTAGATCACCCGGTGATGGGCGCGGCCGAAGCCGTACTCCGCCAGGATCGCGTCGGCCTCGCCGGTGAAGTCGCGATAGGCGAAGAACAGCAGCTCAATGCTCTGGCGCAGCGCCACCTCTTCGGCGGTCAGCGGGGGGGCCGGGGTTTTTCGGTCAGTCATGTTGACATATTTGCCTAACGGTGTTACAAGATGCAAGCAAGATCGGTAATTTTCGATCACAAACCCTCCCCATACCCTTTCCGAACGGACATTGTCATGGCTGCTCTTCCCTTCGACGATCGTGATGGCTTCATCTGGCTCGACGGCAAGCTGACCCCCTGGCGCGAGGCCAAGATCCACGTTCTGACCCATGGCCTGCATTATGGATCCTGCGTGTTCGAGGGCGAGCGGGTCTATGACGGCAAGGTGTTCAAGCTGCGCGAACATTCCCAGCGCCTGATCGACTCGGCCAGCGTGCTCGGGATGGAGATCCCGTTCAGCGTCGAACAGCTCGACGCGGCGACGATGGAGACCCTGGCCGCCAACGGCATCACCAACGGCTATGTCCGCCCGGTGGTGTGGCGCGGCAGCGAGATGATGGGCGTTGCCGCCCACAACACCCGCACCCGCGTCGCCATCGCCACCTGGACCTGGCCGAGCTACTTCACCCCCGAGGCGCGGATGCGCGGCATCCGTCTCGGCTTCGCCGCCTGGAAGCGCCCGCATCCGGAAACCGCCCCGACCCAGGCCAAGGCCGCCGGCCTCTACATGATCTGCACCATGAGCAAGCACAAGGCCGAGGCCGAGGGCTATGACGACGCCCTGATGCTCGACTGGCGCGGCCAGGTGGCCGAGGCGACCGGGGCCAACGTGTTCTTCGTCATCGGCAACGAGATCCACACCCCGCTGCCCGACTGTTTCCTCAACGGCATCACCCGCCAGACCGTGATCGCGCTGGCCCGGGCCAAGGGCTTCACCGTGGTCGAGCGGGCGATCCTGCCCGAGGAGATGGCCAAGGCCAGCGAATGCTTCATCACCGGCACCGCCGCCGAAATCACCCCGGTGAGCGAGATCGGCCCCTATCGCTTCACCCCCGGTGAGGTGACCAAGACCATGATCGCCGAATACGATTCCTGCGTCCGCGCCTGACGCGCGTATTGATCCTTATCGGCTGCAAGGGAAGGGACGGTCGCGATCGCGGCCGTCCTTTCCTTTTTCACCCGAGGGGATTAAACTTGTGGATGTTTTTTTACACTCTGGACTCAGGGTCGGTCCTGTTGCCGGCGGAGAAGGAGTACGCTGTTCGTGGCCAAAGTTTGGGCTAACCTGCGGCTGTCGAGCCGCTTCATGGCGATCGTCGGCTGTGGCGTCGCCCTGTTGATTCTGGGGGTGGTGATCACCATCGCCCGCTTCGAATCCGCCGAGACCGAAAAACAGCTGCAACGCCTGTCCGCCAACGAGATGACCTCGCTGCACGCGCTGATCGTCAACGTGATGGCCAAGCGCCCGGACGACGGCGACAATATCGGCATCACCGTCTTCAACAACTGGTTCGACAGCCGCAACGTCCATTATCCCGGCAAGGTGTGGAGCGCCTGGGGCCCCAAGGTCACCGCCTACATGAAGGAGGCCGAGCCCAACCGGCCGCCCAAGCTGCCGCGCGACGCGGTCGATCGCGAGGCGTTCGAGACCAAGAAGCCGGTCGGCCGCTTCGTCGACGGCTATTACCGCTATTCCTTCCCGATCGTGCTCGGCGTCACCGAGGGCGCCGACCAGCCGGTCTGTCACACCTGTCACGGCGGGATGGGGATCGGCGACGGCGAGGTGATCGCGGTGCTGTCCTCCTCGCTGTCCACCGCCGAATCCGATGCCCGCCTCAAGCAGATCGTGCTGTGGCTGGCGATCGGCGGGGTGATCGCCACCCTACTGGCGGTGCTGGGCGTGCGCTGGAGCCTCAACCGCATCATCGCCAACCCGATCGGGGACATGACCCGGCGGATGAACGCGCTGGCCGGCGGCGACGTCGCGGTCGAGGTGCCCGCGCTCGACCGCAGCGACGAGGTCGGCGACATCGCCCGCGCCGTCCAGGTGTTCAAGGACAACGCCATCGCCAAGCAGCAAATGGAGGCCGACGCCGCCGCCCTCGCCCGCCACCGCGAGGAACGGATGAAGCGGCTTGAAGGCCTGATCGCCGCCTTCGACAAGGCGGTGACCGCGGTGCTCGATTCGGTGTCCGAGGCGGCGCAGCGGATGACCGCGTCGGCCCGGGGGATGGTCGCCTCGGCCGACCGCGCCCTGACCAGCGCCAACGCCGCCGCCACCCAGGCGGTCGACGCCAATCAGAACGTCCGCATGGTCGCCTCGGCCGCCGAGGAACTGTCGGCCTCGATCCGCGAGATCGCCGAGCAGGTCGGCATGTCCAACCGGGTCGCCGCCACCGCCACCCGCGAGGCCGACACCGTCAACGGCCGGGTCCAGGGGCTGGCCGGCGCGGCCGAGAAGATCGGCGAGATCATCGAGATGATCACCGGCATCGCCGAGCAGACCAACCTGCTGGCGCTGAACGCCACCGTCGAGGCGGCGCGGGCCGGCGAGGCCGGCAAGGGCTTTGCCGTGGTCGCCTCGGAGGTCAAGAACCTCGCCCGCCAGACCGTCGGCGCCACCGACGACATCTCGTCGCAGATCTCCACCATCCAGCAGGAAACCGACAAGACCGTCCGCGCCATTCGCGGCATCACCACCACCATCTCCTCGATGGACGGCATCACCACCACCATCGCCGCCGCGATCGAACAGCAGGGCGCCGCCACCCAGGAAATCGCCCGCAACATCGATCACGCCGCCACCGGCACCGATTTCGTGTCGGAGACCATCGGCTCGGTGTCGCAGACCATCCAGGAAACCGACCGCGCCGCCAAGGACGTGCTCGACGCGGTCGAGGCGCTGCAACGCCAATCGACGGTGCTGCGCGAGGAGGTCGATCGCTTCCTCGCCTCGATCACCGAGGTGTGAGGCGCCCCGGCCCCCTGGTTTTCATCGATAAACAGAAGAGGGGTTCGGGGAGCTTTGCTCCCCGAGCGGGGCGGCGGGGCGGCAGCCCCGCCCAGCGTTTGACGGAAATCTCAGTCGTGCGGACCGCAGCGGCGGCGGCGCAGGCGGTGGGCTTCCTCTTCCGCCGCGCAACCGGCGCACAGCCGGGCGCGGGGATTGGCCCGCAACCGTTCCGGCTCGATGGCATCCTGGCAGGACTGGCAAACCCCGTTGGACAGCGGTCCGGCGGTCACGCGGCTCAGCACGGCGTGCAGAGCGGCTCCGGTAAAAACCTCAGACCGTTCGGTGGCGCAATCGATGTCGTCCAAGACTGACCCTCCTCGTCACGGTGGTGGGAAGACGTTGGCAGGTTCCGATCTCACGATAAAATGAAGAGTTGATTGCGGTCGATTTCACCGGCAGAATTTTTGTTTCCGCCACATTCGGCGGCACGGGAACGACGACTAAGAGACCGCCGGACGTGGCCGAGGCCCAGGACGAGATTCACCTCTGCCCCCAATGCGGGCAGCCAACCCGCCACCGGGTGGTCCGCGAACGGGTGCTGGCCCCGGTGCTGTGGTGCCTGCGCTGCTTTCACGCCCGGATCGAGGCGGACGGCGCCGACGAGGGCTCCGCCCGGTCCTGACCGCCACCGGCCGTTTCCCGCCGGCGCCCCCAACCGCAGAATCCCCAAAAAAATCTGCACCATTCACCCCCGGTTTATATCGGGCCGCAAGTCCGTTTAACCGAATTCCATATACTCCCCCTAGACGCTGGTATGGTACAGCGCCGCTTCGCCGAGAACAGGACGACGGACATGACCTTCGACATTGCCCAATTCCGCGCCGAATTCACCCGCCGCATCGCCCAGGTCGCCGCGTCTCTCGGCGAACTCGACCTCGCCGCCGCCGAACTGCGCCGCCGAGTCACCGGCTTCGCCCAGGCGAGTTTCTGACCATGACCGGCGCGGCCGGCAGCCGCCCCCACGGCCCCCATCACCCCTCGCCCGTCCCCCCGGGCGTTTCTCCAGGGATTTCCCCCCTTCCCTGGTCCTCGGTGGTGCCGTTCCTGCCGCCACGCCGCCGCCCCGGACCGGCGCGCTTTCCCCCGCTCCCGCCGGTTCGGGGCCTCTTTTCCGGGCCGCGCCGTCTCGCGCCGCCGCTGCCGCCCCGTCCCCCGAGGCACTGAGCCCGCTCTCTCTCCCACCCCACGATCCGCCCGGGCCCCCACCCGGGCGGAACCGTTTCCGGCCGCCCTATCCCAGCGGCGCCGGCACCGGCCCCAGCGCGTCGAGGGCGCGGACCAGATCGGGATGGGTCATCAGCAGCGCCTCGCCATTGGGCTCGGCCCCGCCGGCATAGGCGGTCCCCAGCACCGCCTGATAGAACCGGTTCATCTCGTCGAGGCTGGGCGGCGGCACCGGCAGCGGCGCCAGCCGCTCGGCCAGCCGGCGCACGGCGTGGGCGCGGCCCTCGTGGCAGAAATCCTGCTTGAAGCGCGGCTCGCCCAGCACGACGAAGGCCACCATCAGGAACACGGTGAAGCGGCGGATGTCGTCGCCCAGCACCGGCAGCAGCGCCCGGATCACCTCGCCCTGCACCGCCGACACCTGGGCCACCGCGCGGCGGATCCGCTCGGTCTCGCCGTGGGGGAACAGCCGGCCGAGATCCATCTGCTGCACCACCCGCCACAGCACCTCGGCATCGATCCGGTCATGGCCGGACACCATCAGCCGCCGCGCCCCGTCAAGCAGCAGCGGCGCCCGCCCATCGGCCGGCGCGCCGCCGGGCGCGGCCAGGGCCCGCAATTCGGCCGCCTCGCGCACGTCGAGCAGCCGGGGGCCGAGACTGGTCACCAGCGCCGGGGTCATCGGCACATAATGGGGGATCAACGGCACCTGCCAGTCGAAGCACAGATGGGCCCGGATCGCCCGATACAGCTCGTCGGCGCGCGACGGCGCGGTGGAACGCCGTGGCCGGCGCGGCGGCTCGGCCAGCCCGAGCGAGATCGCCCATCGCTTCAGCACCGGCACCTCCGGCATCACCGGCGCGGCCAGCCGCGCCGGGCCATCGTCGAGCCGGCGGCGGAAATGGCGCCGCGCCGCCGCCCGCACCACCAGCGCCACCGCGTCGCCCAGGGTACGGCCGCAGGCCAGCAGCGATTCGTCGCGGGTGACCGGACGGCGCTCGCCATCGACCACCACCTCGCGGAACAGTTCGGGACGGCTGCGGAACAGGTGGAAACATTCGGCCAGCAGGCGGGGATCGTTCATCACCACGTCATAGGCGGCCCCGCGCGGCAGGGTTTGCAGATTGGGGATCTCCCGCCGCAACACCTCGATCACCGGGCCTTCCAGCGCCGACCGCACCGCCACCACCGCCGGATCGGACGACCGGCCCAGGTCGGCGCCAGCGCCGGCTTCCATTTTCTGAGTCATCTCGCGCACCATCGCTTCAACCGGACGAAGCGGGCCCCCGCGCCCCCTCGTCTTGCGTTGGGGACCAGGATACAACCTTCCCTTGCCGCAGAGAATGAGACGTTTCACACAGGCCGGACGCGGCGCCCCGACGCGGCAATCGTGACAGCGCGATGAATCCAGTCTAGTAAGACTGACTCCGCACCCGCGAGGATCTTACGGCGATGAGCAGCCTTCTCGACCACCTGTCCCAATCCGTTCTGTTGTGCGACGGCGGCACCGGCGCCCTGATCCAGGGGATGGCGCTGTCGGTCGAAAAGGATTTCCTCGGACTCGAAAACTGTACCGAGATCCTGGTCGAATCCCGCCCCGACGTGATTCGCGGCATCCACGAGCGTTATTTCGCCGCCGGGGCCGACATGGTCGAGGCCGACAGCTTCGGCGCCAGCCCGCTGACCCTGGCCGAGTTCGGCATCGCCGACCGCGCCTTCGACCTCAACCGCCGCGCCGCCGAACTGGCGCGCGAGGCGGCCGAGCTGTTCGCCGACGGGCGCCGGCGCTATGTGCTGGGGGCGATCGGGCCGGGCACCAAGCTGCCCTCGCTCGGCCACATCGATTACGACCGGCTGGAGGCGGCCTACCGGATCCAGGCCGCCGGGCTGATCGCCGGCGGCGCCGACGCCTTCCTGATCGAAACCTGCCAGGACCCGCTCCAGATCAAGGCGGCGGTCAATGGCTGCAAGCTGGCGGTGGCCGAGGCCAACGCCGATGTGCCGATGTTCGTCCAGGTCACGGTCGAGACCACCGGCACGATGCTGGTCGGCGCCGACATCGCCGCCGCCGCCACCGTGGTCCACTCGCTCGGCGTGCCGCTGCTCGGGATGAACTGCGCCGCCGGACCGCAGGAGATGGCCGAGCATTTCACCTGGCTGGCGCAGAACTGGCCCGGCCTGCTGTCGATCCAGCCCAATGCCGGCCTGCCCGAACTGGTCGAGGGCAAGACCCGCTACCCGCTGCTGCCCGACGAGCTGGCGGTGTGGCACGAACGCTTCGTGGCGATGGGGGCCAATCTGGTCGGCGGCTGCTGCGGCACCACCCCCGACCACATCGCCGCCACCGACGCGATGCTGCGGCGGATCGGCGCCGGCAGCCGGCCGGCGGCGGTCAGGCGCAGCGTGCATTGGGTACCGGCGGTGGCCTCGCTCTACAGCCAGGTGCCGCTCAAGCAGGAAAACGCCTTCCTGTCGATCGGCGAGCGTTGCAACGCCAATGGCTCGAAGAAGGTGCGCGACCTCCAGGCGGCCGAGGATTGGGACGGCATCGTCGCCATCGCCCGCGATCAGGTCAAGGAAGGCAGCCACACCCTCGACGTCTGCACCGCCTATGTCGGCCGCGACGAGGTGCGCGACATGACCGAGGTGGTGTCGCGCCTGCGCGGCGCCGTCACCGCGCCGCTGGTGATCGATTCGACCGAGCTGCCGGTGCTGGAGGCCGGGCTCAAGCTGTATGGCGGCAAGGCGATCCTCAATTCGATCAATTTCGAGAACGGCGAGGAAGACGCGGCGGCGCGGCTGGCGCTGGCGCGCAAATACGGCGCGGCGGTGGTGGCGCTGACCATCGACGAGCAGGGGATGGCCAAGGAGGCCGAGGCCAAGCTGCGCATCGCCCACCGCCTGTATGATTTCGCGGTCAACCGCCACGGCCTGCCGGCGTCGGACCTGCTGTTCGACCCGCTGACCTTCACCGTCTGCACCGGCAATGTCGAGGACCGCCGCCTCGGCATCGAGACCCTCGACGCGATCGAGCGGATCGCCGCCGAGATGCCGGAATGCGGCATCATCCTCGGCCTGTCGAACATCTCGTTCGGGCTGAAGCCGGCGGCGCGGCAGGTGCTGAATTCGGTGTTCGTCGATCTGGCCCGCCGCCGGGGCATGACCGGGGCGATCGTCCACGTCTCGAAGATCCTGCCGCTGCACACCCTGCCGGCCGAGGAGGTCGCCGCCGCCGAGGACCTGCTGCTCGACCGCGACGAGGGCGCGCTGGCCCGCTTCATCGCCCTGTTCGGCGACCGGGGCGTGGCCGAGGTCAAGAAGGCCCGCCCTGCCACCCCCGAGGAGCGCCTCAAGCAACGCATCGTCGATGGCGACCGCACCGGGCTCGACGACGACCTCGCCGCCGCGCTGGCGGCCGGCTGGAGCCCGCTCGACATCATCAACCAGTTGCTGCTCGACGGGATGAAGACGGTCGGCGAGCTGTTCGGCTCGGGCAAGATGCAGCTGCCGTTCGTGCTGCAATCGGCCGAGACGATGAAGGCCGCCGTCGCCTATCTCGAACCCCGGATGGAAAAGGGCGACGCGCAGCAGCACAAGGCGACCATCGTGCTGGCCACCGTCAAGGGCGACGTCCACGACATCGGCAAGAATCTGGTCGACATCATCCTGACCAACAACGGCTACCGGGTGATCAACATCGGCATCAAGCAGCCGGTGGGCGAGATCATCAAGGCCGCCCGCGCCCACAACGCCGACGCGGTGGGGATGTCCGGCCTGCTGGTCAAATCGACCGTGATCATGCGCGAGAACCTCGAGGAGATGAGCCGCGAGGGGCTCGATCTGCCGGTGCTGCTGGGTGGCGCCGCGCTGACGCGCGGCTATGTCGAGCAGGATTGCCACGCCGCCTATGCCTGCGGCCGGGTTGCCTATGCCCGCGACGCCTTCGACGGGCTGACCCTGATGGGCAAGGTGGTCGAGGGCAGCTTCGACGCCCACAGCCACGCCCGTCCCGCCACCGCCGCGCCGGCCGCCCCGACCGCCGCCAACGACGACGCGGCCGTGCCGGTGGCAGCGCCCTCGGCGCCGCGTCCGGGCGACTGGCGCGCCGCCACCCGCCCGATCGACTGGGAAGCGGTCGATCTGCGCCGGGCCGAGCTGCACCGCGAGCTGACCCCGCCGACTCCGCCGTTCTGGGGGCCACGTCTGGTCGAGGCGGTGCCGCTCCAGAATCTGGTGCCGTTCCTCAACGAGACCACCCTCTACCAGTTCCATTGGGGCTACCGCAAACAGGGGCGGACGATCGAGGAATTCCGCGCCTGGGCCCACCGCGAACTGCGGCCGCAGGCGCTGGCCCTGCTCAAACGCTGCGCCGACGAGAAGATCCTGCGGCCGCAGGCGGTCTACGGCTACTGGCCGGCGGCGAGCGAAGGCGACAGCGTGGTGCTGTTCGACCCGGCCGACCCGGCCCGCGAGGTCGCCCGCTTCGCCTTCCCGCGTCAGGCCCGCGAGGGCGGCATCTCGATCGCCGATTTCTTCCGCCCGGTCGGCGACCCGGCGCGCGACGTGATCGGGTTGCAGGTGGTCACGGTCGGGCGCGAGGCGACCGAGACGGCGCGGCACTGGTTCGAGGCCGACAAGTATCAGGATTATCTCTATCTGCACGGGCTGTCGGTCGAGGTCGCCGAGGCGCTGGCCGAATATGTCCACAAGCGGATCCGCGCCGAGCTTGGCTTCGCCGCCGAGGACGCCGCCGAACCGGCCCAGCTGCTGCGCCAGGGCTATCGCGGCTCGCGCTTCTCGTTCGGCTATCCCGCCTGCCCCCGGCTGGAGGATCAGGCGCAGATCCTCGCTCTGCTGGGAGCGGAGCGGATCGGGGTCGGGCTTTCGGACGAGTTCCAGCTGGAACCCGAGCAATCGACCTCGGCCATCGTCAGTCTGCATCCGCAGGCGCGCTACTTCGTGTTGTAACGGCGGGGCTGCCGCCCCGCACCCGGCCCGGGGCGATGCCCCGGACCCCCTTCTTTTTTGGAAGGGAACGGGGGGCGGCGACGTCGAAGGGAGTCCGGCCGGGCCAACCCTGGGGAGGGGGGGCCGGGTCGGGAGAGGGAGACCGCGGCAACGCGGTCGTAACGTCAGAGGGGGAAACACCGATGTTGCACAAACTCGGGCGCGGACTCGCGCTCGCGCTGGGGCTCGCCCTGCTGTCCGCACCGGCCGGGGCGACCGAATTGTGGGACCAGCATCTGCGCGGCGTCGATAGCGGCCTGCCGGCCGGGGCGCTGCCGCCGGAAGGGCTCTATTTCGCGCTGAACAATTATTTCGCCAGCTTCAAGCAATACGGTCCGGCCGACCGCAAGACCGGGATGTCGCTCAACGCGGTGGTCGAGGCGCCGGTGCTGCTGTGGAACACCGGGCTTGAGGTGCTGGGGGCGCAGTACGCCGTCGCGGTAGCCCAGCCGCTGGATTACACCGAGATCGGCGTGCCCAATGCGCCGACCCTGACCAACACCGGCCATTGGGGCAATTTCAACACCTACCTCGCCCCGGTGATCCTGTCCTGGGCCCTGCCCTACGATTTCCACGTCAAGGGCAGCTTCGGGGTGTGGCTCGACGATGCCAGCTCGGCCCCCGGTCGCAGCCCGTCACGCGGCGGCGTCGGCTCGGGCAACGGCTTCACCACCTTCGAGCCGGCGCTCGGCATCAGCTGGCTGCATGACGGCTGGAACCTCAGCGCCCAGATCTATTACGACACCAGCACCCGCAACGACCGCACCCGCTACCAGTCCGGCGACCAGATCGCGGTCGATTACACCGCGACCAAGACCATCGGCGGCTGGACCGTCGGCCTCGGCGCGTTCCAGCTCAACCAGATCGAACAGGACAGCCGCAACGGCACCAAGCTGTCCGGCACCGTGTCGCAGTCCTACGGCCTGGGGCCGATCCTCGGCTATGATTTCGGCCGGTTCAGCCTCCAGGGCACCTACAACCACTATCTGCTGGTCCATAACGACGTCGGCGACGACGTCCTCAACGTCCGTCTGGTCGTGCCGGTGTTCTGACCCGTCGGGCTTCAGGCCGGAGGGAAACGGCGGAACGCCGCCGTTTCCTCCGCCTGGGCCGACAAACGGGCCAGACGGGGAAGGGCGGCCGGGTCGATCCGCTCGCCCAGCAGGTCGCGGCTGAACCGCCACGTCACCGCGATGGTGACATCGGCCAGCAGCGGCCGCTCCGCCACCACCCACCCCTCGCCCGCGCCGATCTCGGCTTCGAGCAGACGATAGGCGGCATCGAGCTGCTGCCACACCCGGTCGAGCCAGGGCTGATGCTGCTTGTCGATCGGCCGCAGCCGGGTCTCGTAGACGATCTGCACCGTCTTCTCGCACGCCGCCAGCGCCAGCCCCAGCAACCGGGTCGCCCGCAGCAGCCCGGCCGGATCGGTCGGGGTCAGCCGCCGTTCCGCCACCGCCAGCGTCTCGGCATAAGCGAGGATCAGGGTCGACTCGAGCAGCACCGTCCCGTCATCGGTCACCAGGGTCGGCGCCTTGACCACCGGATTGATCGCGGCGAAACGGTCGAAATCGGCAAACACCGACAGGGATTGATGCTCGAACCCCACCCCCAGCAGATCGAGGGCGATCGCGGTACGGCGGACATAGGGCGAATCCAGCATTCCGATCAGACGCATCTCGACCCTCCTTCGTAACGGAACGGGGTCCAGGGGCCGGCGGCCCCTGGCGGGGGCGGGGCAGCGCCCCGCTTGAGATTATTGCCGCCCGCCGATCCGCGACAATGAGGCGTCGAGACGGGCATCGGCCTCGGCGATCTCGCGCAACGCATCGCGAGTGAAATCGATATGCGCCTCGGCCGCCGCCTGGGCGGCGCCGGGATCGCCGGCCAGCACCGCGTCGAGGATGGCGCGGTGCTGATTGAACAGCAGGTCGCGCACCGCCTGCCGCCGGTACAGCATCGCCCGGCTGTACAGCTCGTCATGCCCGAGCAGCCCCATCAGCGCCCGCATCACATGCATCATCACCAGACTGTGCGAGGCCTCGTAGATGGCGAGATGGAACTGGGTGCCGGCCTCGGCCTCCAACGAACGGTCGCCGGCCTGATTGGCCGCCTCGATCGCGGCAAAGCGGCGGGTCAGGCTGGCGCGGTCGATGTCGGTGGCGCGCTGCGCGGCGAGGGCGGTCGCGGTGCTTTCGACCAGCCGGCGGAATTCGAGGTAATCGAGCACCGCCTCGGGATGGCCGGTCAGCACCTCGCGGATCGGACCGCAGAATCCCTCGCCCAGCAGCGGCGCCACCTCGGTCGCGCCGCCGCGTTCCGACGACAGCAGCCCGCGCCCCTCCAGCTTGTCGAGCGCCTCGCGCAGCGACGGGCGCGACACGTCGAACCGCGCCGCCAGTTCGCGTTCCGGCAGCAGACGTTCTCCCGGTCGCAGACTGCCCTCGAGAATCAGCCGTTCGAGATGGTGGGCGATGCTGTCGGCCAGTTTGGGGGGTCTGATTCGTTCCGTCATGCCCATCTCAAGGGTTGGCTTCGGACCGAACTGGGCCGAAACGATTAGCTACGCCCAAACCCCATCGGTCGGCAAGAGCAAGAACCCTGTTTACAAGAGCGGTAAAGAGTTTTATCCGATAGCCCTGCGCCGCACAAAAGGATGAACCATGACCGCCGCCTTGCCCTGTCACCTGCCCCTGCGCAAGCTGCTCGTCGCCAACCGGGGCGAGATCGCCATTCGGATCTGCCGCGCCGCCACCGAGCTTGGCATGTCCACCGTCGCGATCTATTCGACCGAGGACCGCTTCGCGCTGCACCGGTTCAAGGCCGACGAATCCTACCTGATCGGCAAGGGCAAGGGTCCGATCGAGGCCTATCTGTCGATCGACGAGATCGTCCAGGTGGCGAAGGAGACCGGCTGCGACGCGGTCCATCCCGGCTATGGCTTCCTGGCCGAGAATCCCGATTTCGCCGACGCGGTGCGCGCCGCCGGGCTGGTGTTCGTCGGCCCCTCCTCCGACGTGATGCGGCTGCTCGGCAACAAGGTGGCGGCGCGCAACCTCGCGGTGTCGGCCGGGGTGCCGGTGATGCCGGCGACCGGGCCGCTGCCGGCCGATGCCGAGGAATGCCGCCGGCTGGCGGGCGCGATCGGCTATCCGCTGATGCTGAAGGCGAGCTGGGGCGGCGGCGGGCGCGGCATGCGCGTGGTCGAAAACGCCGACGAGCTGGCCGAGCTGGTCGCGGTGGCCCGGCGCGAGGCCAAGGCGGCGTTCGGCAATGACGAGGTCTATCTGGAGAAGCTGGTCCGCCGCGCCCGCCATGTCGAGGTGCAGATCCTGGGCGATGCCGGCGGCGAGCTGCTCCATCTGTTCGAGCGCGACTGCTCGGTGCAGCGGCGCAATCAGAAGGTGGTCGAGCGCGCCCCCGCCCCCTATCTCGACCCGGCCGGGCGCGAGGCGCTGTGCGCCGCCGCGCTGACGCTGGCCCGCGCCGCCGGCTACCAGAACGCCGGCACGGTCGAGTTCCTGATGGATGTCGACAGCGGCGCGTTCTATTTCATCGAGGTCAATCCCCGCGTCCAGGTCGAGCACACCGTCACCGAGGTCGTCACCGGGATCGACATCGTCAAGGCGCAGATCCGCATCGCCGCCGGTGCCCGGATCGGCCAGCCCGGCGCCGAGCTGCCGCACCAGCACGAGGTTCGCCTCAACGGCCACGCCATCCAGTGCCGCATCACCACCGAGGATCCCTCCAACGCCTTCATCCCCGATTACGGCCGGATCACCGCCTATCGCGGCGCCGCCGGCTTCGGCATCCGCCTCGACGGCGGCACCGCCTTCTCGGGGGCGCTGATCACCCGCCATTACGATTCGCTGCTGGAGAAGGTCACCGCCTGGGCGCCGACCCCGGACGAGGCGATCCTGCGGATGGAACGGGCGCTGCGCGAATTCCGCATTCGCGGCGTCGCCACCAACCTGACCTTCCTCGAGGCGGTGATCTGCCATCCCCGCTTCGTCGCCTGCGAGTACACCACCCGCTTCATCGACGAGACCCCCGAGCTGTTCACCCGCTCCGAGCGGCGCGACCGCGCCAGCCGGCTGCTGAACTTCATCGGCGAGGTGATGGTCAACGGCAACCCCGAGGTCGCCGGCCTGCCCCAGCCCAAGAGCGTCAGCGTGCCCGAGGCCCCGGCCTGGGACCATGGCGCGCCGCCGCCCGACGGCAGCAAGCAATTGCTCGACCGGCTCGGCGCCGAGGGGCTGGCCCGCTGGATGCTGGAGCAGAAGCGGGTGCTGATCACCGACACCACCTTCCGCGACGCCCACCAATCGCTGATCGCGACCCGGATGCGCACCGCCGACCTGATGGCGGCGGCCCCGGCCTATGCCCGCCGCCTGCCCGGCCTGTTCTCGGTCGAATGCTGGGGCGGCGCCACCTTCGACGTGGCGATGCGCTTCCTCAAGGAGGATCCGTGGGAGCGGCTGCACGGCTTCCGCCGGGCGATGCCCAACCTGCTGCTGCAAATGCTGCTGCGCTCGGCCAACGCGGTCGGCTACACCAACTACCCCGACAATGTGGTGCGCCATTTCGTCGCCCAGGCGGCGGAGAACGGGGTGGACCTGTTCCGGGTGTTCGACTCGCTCAACTGGGTCGACAACATGCGGGTGGCGATCGACGCGGTGCGCGAGACCGGCCGGCTGTGCGAGGGCACCATCTGCTACACCGGCGACCTCGACGACCCGGCGCGGCCGAAATACGACCTCAAATATTACGTGACGATGGCCAAGGAGCTGGAGGCGGCCGGCGCCCACATCCTCGGCATCAAGGACATGGCCGGACTGGCCAAGCCGAAGGCGATCGCCCGGCTGGTGCGGACCCTCAAGCAGGAAGTCGGCCTGCCGATCCATTTCCATACCCACGACACCTCGGGCCTGTCGGCGGCCAGCGTGCTGGCGGCGGTCGAGGCCGGGGTCGATGCGATCGACGCGGCGATGGATGCGATGAGCGGGCTGACCTCGCAGCCGCCGCTCGGCTCGATCTGCGCCGCGCTGGCCCAGCACGAGCGCGATCCCGGGCTCGATCACACCGCCCTCAACGATCTGTCGCGCTACTGGGAAGGGGTGCGGGCGCTCTATGCCCCGTTCGAGGCCGACATCCGTTCCGGCACCGCCGACGTCTATCGCCACGAAATGCCGGGCGGCCAGTACACCAACCTGCGCGCCCAGGCCCGCTCGCTCGGGGTCGAGCAGCATTGGGACTGGGTCGCCCAGGCCTATGCCGACGTCAACCGCCTGTTCGGCGACGTGGTCAAGGTGACCCCCACCAGCAAGGTGGTCGGCGACATGGCGCTGATGATGGTCACCAGCAACCTGACCCCCGAGGACGTGCTCGATCCGCACAAGGAGATCGCCTTCCCCGAATCGGTGGTGTCGTTCTTCAAGGGCGACCTCGGCCAGCCGGTCGGCGGCTTCCCCGCGGCGTTGCAGAAGAAGGTGCTGGCCGGGGCCGAGCCGATCCGGGTCCGTCCCGGCGCGGTGCTGCCGCCGGCCGACCTCGCCGCCGAGCGCGCCGCCGCCGAGACCAAGGCCGGGCGGACGGTCAGCGAGGCCGAGCTGGCCTCCTACCTGATGTATCCCAAGGTGTTCACCGATTTCGCCGCCCATCAGCGCAGCTTCGGCGACGTCTCCGGCCTGCCGACCGACGTGTTCTTCTACGGCATGCAGCCGGGCCAGGAGATCAGCGTCGAGATCGAGCGCGGCAAGAGCCTGATCATCCGCTTCCTCGCCATCGGCGAGGCCGACGCCGACGGCGAGCGCAAGGTGTTCTTCGAGCTGAACGGCCAGCCCCGGGTGGTGCGGATCAGTGATCGCACCGTCGCCCCGGCCCGGGTGGCGCGCCCCAAGGCCGAGCCGGGCAACCCGGCCCAGATCGGCGCGCCGATGCCCGGTCTGGTGGTCAGCGTCGCGGTCCATCCCGGCCAGCCGGTCGAGAAGGGCGACCTGCTGGTGGCGATCGAGGCGATGAAGATGGAGACGGCGGTGCGGGCCGAACGAGCCGGCATCGTCGCCCAGGTCGCGGTCACCCCCGGCACCCAGGTCGAGGCCAAGGACCTGCTGGTGGTGCTGGAGGGCGCGGCCACCGCGTAACGGATAACAGAGCGGGCGGCGCATCGACGCGGCCCGCCCCGACCGGGGCCGGAAATGCCCCGGCCCTCCCCCCCCGGAAGTTTTGGGAGGCTTTGACCGGGGGGGGAGGCGCGCTTTTTCGCGGTTCAGGCCGCCTGCGGGGCTGCCGCCCCGGGCCCCGCCTGGAGGCTGGCGCCTCCAGACCTCCCCTGTTTTTATCAAGGGGGTTTGGGCGAGTGCCCAATAACGTTGATGACCCTGTTTCGCGGGCCTCAGGCCGCTCGATCCGATGACGGCCGGGCGGGCGGGCGCTGGCCGAGCCAGATGCCGCCGATCACCAGGACCACCCCGGCGAGCTGGAACGGGGTCAGCGACTGGCCCAGCCCGATCCAGCCCAGCAGCACCGCCGTCACCGGACTGAGAAAGCCCAGCGAGGACACCACCGCCGCCTCCAGCCGGGCGATGCCCCGGAACCACAGCCAGTAGGTCAGCGCCCCGCCCACCAGCCCGAGCCAGCCCAGGCCAATCAGGTTCGTCGGCGTGAGCGTTGGCGGAAGCGGGGCGAACAGCAAGGCGGGCGGGATCAGCAGCAGGCCACCGGCGGTCAATTGCCAGGCGGTGAGGGTCAGCAGCGAGACCGGCGGTTGCCAGCGCCGGGTCAGCACCGTGCCGCAGGCCATCGACACCGCCCCGCCCAAGGCGGCGGCGAGGCCGAGCGGATCGAGCGCCGCCTCGGGGGTCAGCACCAGCAGGGCGACCCCGCCCAGGCCGATCAGCGCGGCAACGACCGCCTGGGCCCGGATGCGCTGCCCCAGCCAGACCGAGGCCAGCAGGATCACCAGCAACGGCTGGAGCGCCCCCAGCGTCGCCGCCACCCCGCCCGGCAGGCGATAGGCAGCAACGAACAGCAGGGTCCAGAAGATCGAGAAATTGAGCGCGCCGAGGATCAGGACCCGGCCCAGCCAGGGGCCGCTCGGCAGGCGGCGGACGATCAGCAGCAGCAGCAGCCCGGCCGGCAGCGCCCGCAGCAGGGCGACCAGCAGCGGCGGGAAGCCCGCCAGCCATTCGGTGCTGACCAGATAGGTGCTGCCCCAGATCATCGGCGCCAGGGCGGTCGGCAGCAGGTCGCCAAGGCGAAGGTGGGGGGAAAAGACTGTCATGGCGGTGTCCTTGCAGGCGGGGCGGCCGCCCCGCACCCCGCCCGGAGGCTGGCGCCTCCGGACCTCCCCCTTGTTCGGAAAGGGGCGGCGCTTGTCGCTGGGGCGTTCCACGGATATCTTGATATAAAGATAGTTTATCTTAACGTCAAGATAAATGGGGGGATCGATGGATAGGGCCGCCAGGGCCGCCGCGCAATGGGCGCGGGAACGGCCGGATCTCGAGACCGGGCCGATGGTGTTGCTGGGACGGCTGGGCGAGGCGGCGCAGGTGATCCTGCGCGACCGCCTCAACCCGCTGTTCGCCCGCTTCGGGTTGCAGCCGGGGGAATTCGACGTGCTGGCGACGCTGCGGCGGAGCGGCCCGCCTTACGCGCTGACCCCGACCGCGCTATACGAGGCGGCGATGATCTCCTCGGGCGGGATGACCAACCGGATCGACCGGCTGGAGACGGCGGGCTGGGTCGAACGGCGCCCCAACCCGGCCGATCGACGCGGCACCCTGGTCGGACTCACCGCCGCCGGCCGGACGCTGATCGACCGCGCGGTCGAGGCCCACGTCGCCAACCAGCAGGCGATCGTGCGACACCTGAGCCCGGATGAGCGCGCGCAGCTGTCGGCCCTGCTCGGCAAATTGCTGGATTCCGCCCCCTGATCGGCACTCGCCGCGCGAAGAACCAGGGAACGGGATCCAAGGGCCCCCGGCCCTTGGCGGGTGCGGGCAGAGCCCGCGCAAACCTTGCATTCGCGAGGTCCCCGCGCTATAAGCGTCGCCTTCTCCGCGCCGGCCGGGCCGTTCGGGCTGCCTGCGGCGTGACTTCAATCAAACGCTTCACTCAAGGAAAGCGCAAATGCCCAAGATGAAGACCAAGAGCGCCGCCAAGAAGCGGTTCAGCCTCACCGGCAGCGGCAAGGTCAAAGGCAACGTGGCCTTCAAGCGCCACTGCCTGTCGGCCAAGAGCCAGAAGATGAAGCGGCAGGCCCGCGGCACCTTCGTCCTGTTCAAGACGGACGGGGACAACATCAAGAAGTTCTACCTGCCGAACGGAGTCTAACCCATGGCGCACGTCAAGAGAGGCGTGACCACCCACGCCCGTCACCGCAAGATTCTCAAGCTCGCCAAGGGCTATCGTGGCCGCGCCAGCACCTGCTTCCGCGTCGCGATCGAGAAGGTCGAAAAGGCGCTGCGGTACGCCTACCGTGACCGCCGGGCCAAGAAGCGCAATTTCCGCGCTTTGTGGATCCAGCGCATCAACGCCGGCGCCCGCGCCCACGGCCTGCCCTACTCCCGTTTCATGGACGGGCTGAAGAAGGCCGGCATCGCCCTCGACCGCAAGGTGCTGTCGGACATCGCGATCCGCGAGCCGGACGCCTTCCGCGCCCTGGTCGAAAAGGCCCAGGCCGCCCTGCGGTAGGTTTCCCGCACGGGAATGATGTGGGACAGGGGCCGGCCCGTTGGGTGCGGCCCCTGTTCGCATCCGCGGCCGGCGTTCCGGCCCGACAGACAGCGCGCCAGCCCCCGGGGGCGGGCGGCCGGCGCGCCCGACAAGCGTTGAAGGAAGCGACCGATGCAAGATCTGGATCGACTGCGCGCCGAAGCGCTGGCCGCCATCGCCCAGGCGACCAGCCTTGAGCAGGTGGAAGCCGCCCGCGTCGCCGCGCTCGGCAAGAAGGGCACCATTTCCGGCCTGATGAAGGGGCTGGGCGGGATGTCGCCCGAGGAGCGCAAGGAGGCCGGCGCCCGGCTCAACCTCGCCCGCGACGAGATCGCCGCCGCCCTCGATTCCGCCCGCGCCGCGCTGGAAGCCCAGGCGCTGGCCGAACGGCTGGAGCGCGAGCGGATCGACGTCACCCTGCCGGCGCGGCCGGAAAGCCAGGGGCGGATCCATCCGATCAGCCAGACCATCGAGGAGATCGTCGAGATCTTCGCCCAGATGGGCTTCGCCGTCGCCGAGGGGCCGGACATCGAGGACGATTTCCACAATTTCACCGCCCTCAACATCCCGCCGGAGCATCCCGCCCGGCAGATGCACGACACCTTCTATTTCGGCGAGCGCGAGGATGGCGGCCGCCACCTGCTGCGCACCCACACCTCGCCGGTGCAGATCCGCACCATGCTCGCCCAGAAGCCGCCGATCCGGGTGATCGTGCCGGGCCGCACCTATCGCTGCGATTCCGACATGACCCACACCCCGATGTTCCATCAGGTCGAGGGGCTGGTGATCGACAAGGCCACCCACATGGGCCACCTCAAGGGCTGCCTGATCGAGTTCGTCCGCGCCTTCTTCGAGGTCGATGACGTGCCGGTGCGGTTCCGCCCCAGCTTCTTCCCCTTCACCGAACCCTCGGCCGAGGTCGATATCGGCTGCTCGCGCCAGGGCGGCGAGCTGCGGATCGGCCCCGGCGCCGGCTGGCTCGAGGTGCTGGGCAGCGGCATGGTCCATCCCAACGTGCTGCGCAATTGCGGGATCGATCCCGACGAGTATCAGGGCTTCGCCTTCGGCATGGGCGTCGAGCGGCTGGCGATGCTGAAATACGGCATTCCCGATCTGCGCACCTTCTTCGAGTCCGATCTGCGCTGGCTGCGCCATTACGGCTTCGCCGCGCTCGACGTTCCCACCATCGCGGGGGGGCTTACCCGATGAAATTCACCCTGTCCTGGCTCAAGGCCCATCTCGACACCACTGCGACGCTGGACGAGATCGTCGCCGCTTTGACCCGGGTCGGCCTTGAGGTCGAAGCGGTCGAGGACCCGGCCAGCCGGCTGGGCGGCTTCATCGTCGGCCACATCCTGTCGGCCGACCGCCATCCCAACGCCGACCGGCTCCAGGTCTGCATGGTCGCCACCGGCACCACCACCCTCCAGGTGGTGTGCGGCGCCCCCAACGCGCGGGCCGGCCTCAAGGTGATCCTGGCCCAGCCCGGGGTGGTGATCCCGGTCACCGGCGAGGCGCTGAAGAAGGGCGCGGTGCGCGGGGTCGAAAGCCAGGGAATGATGTGCTCCTGGCGCGAACTGGCGCTGGGCGAGGACCATCACGGCATCGCCGAGCTGGACCCGGCGACCCCGGTCGGCGCCGCGCTGACCGAGGTGGTGCCGTTCGACCCGATGATCGACATCTCGGTGACGCCCAACCGCGCCGACTGCCTCGGCGTGCGCGGCATCGCCCGCGATCTCGCCGCCGCCGGCCTCGGTACGCTCCGGCCGCTGACGGTCGAGCCGGTGCCGGGCGGCTTCGCCAGCCCGATCGGGGTCAAGCTCGACTTCACCCCCGAGACCGCCACTGCCTGCCCGCTGTTCGCCGGCCGCCTGATCCGCGGCCTCAGCAACGGCGAAAGCCCGCAATGGCTGAAGGACCGGCTGAGCGCGATCGGCCTGCGCCCGATCTCGGCGCTGGTCGACATCACCAACTTCTTCACCTTCGACCTCAACCGGCCGCTGCATGTGTTCGACGCCGGCCGGGTCGAGGGCGACATCGTCGCCCGCCTCGCCCGCCCGGGCGAGACCCTGGCCGCGCTCAACGGCAAGACCTACGCGCTTGACGGCGAGATGACGGTGATCGCCGATTCCACCGGCCCGCTCGCCCTCGGCGGGGTGATGGGTGGCGAATCCTCGGGCTGCACCGAGACCACCAGCGCGGTGTTCCTCGAGGCCGCTTATTTCGACCCGGCCCGCACCGCCGGCACCGGCCGCCGCCTCGATCTGCTGTCCGACGCCCGCTTCCGCTTCGAGCGCGGGGTCGATCCGGCCTTCGTCGTGCCGGCGCTGGAACTGGCGACGCGGATGATCCTCGACCTGTGCGGCGGCGAGGCGTCGGAGCCGGTGATCGCCGGCACCGAGCCCGACTGGCAGAAATCGATCGTGCTGCGCCCCGGCCGCGTCGCCGCCCTCGGCGGGATCGCGGTGGCGCCGGAGCGGCAGGAGGCGATCCTGCACGCGCTCGGCTGCGCGGTGGCCGAACATGGCGACGGGCTGCTGGTCAACCCGCCGTCCTGGCGCGGCGACATCTCGGGCGAGCATGACCTGATCGAGGAAATCGTCCGCATCGTCGGCTACGATTCGATCCCGGCCACCCCGCTGCCGCGCCCGTCGATGCCCCGCCCGGTGCTGACCCCGGCCCAGCGCCGGGTCGGCTGGGTGCGGCGCCAGCTCGCCGCGCGCGGGCTGGTCGAAAGCGTCACCTGGTCGTTCCTGCCCCAGGCGCTGGCCGCCCGCTTCGGCGGCGGCGACCCCGCTTTGCGGCTGGCCAACCCGATCTCGGCCGATCTCGACGCGATGCGGCCGTCGCTGCTGCCCAATCTCGCCACCGCCGCCGGCCGCAACGCCGATCGCGGCCTGCGCGATTTCGGCCTGTTCGAGATCGGGCCGCAGTTCGACGGCCCCGAGCCGGGCCAGCAGCGGCTGGTCGCCGCCGGCCTGCGCGCCGGCCGGGCGGCCGGGCGGCACTGGAGCGGCGCGCCGCGTCCGGTCGATGCCTTCGACGCCAAGGCCGACCTGCTGGTGGCGATCGCCGCCGCCGGCCTGTCGCCCGACGGCCTTGTCACCGTCGCCGAGGCGCCGTCCTGGTACCATCCCGGCCGCGCCGGCACCCTGCGGCTCGGCAACAAGCCGGTGGCCCATTTCGGCGAGCTGCATCCCGGCGTGCTGGCCGAACTGGGGATCAAGGGGCCGCTGGTCGGGTTCGAACTGTTCCTGTCCGCCCTGCCGCCGCTGAAGGCCAAGCCGAGCCGGGCCCGGCCGCTGCTGAAGGCCTCGGCCTTCCAGCCGCTTGAGCGCGACTTCGCCTTCGTGCTCGACAGCACGGTGCCGGCCGAGCAGGTGCTGCGCGCCGCCCGCAACGCCGACAAGGCGCTGATCGGCGACGTCACCGTGTTCGACCTCTACGAGGGCAGCCATCTGCCCGCCGGCAAGAAGTCGCTGGCGATCAACGTCACCCTCCAGCCGACCGACCGCACCCTGACCGACGAGGACATCGAGGCGGTCTCGGCCAAGGTGGTGCAGGCGGTGATCAAGGCCAGCGGCGGCGAGCTGCGCGGATGAGCGGGGCGGCCTCCGGCCCGGTCATCCTGCTGCTGCGCCACGGCGAGACGGTCTCCAACCTGGAAAAGCGGGTCCAGGGCCACGCCGATTCGCCGCTGACCCCGGCCGGCATCGCCCAGGCCCGCCGCGCCGGCCGCACCGTCGCCGCCCTGACCGGCGGCGGCGCCGGGTGGCGGGTGGTGTCGAGCCCGCTCGGCCGCTGCGCCTGCACCACCGGGATCCTGTGCGAGATCGCCGGGCTCGATTTCCGCCGGGTGGGGTTCGATCCCCGGCTGGCCGAGATCGACACCGGCCCGTTCTCGGGCCAGACCAAGGCCGACCTGGAGCAGGCCCACCCCGACCTGATGCGCGGCGGCGGGCTCGACCATTGGGCGTTCAAGGCCCCGGGCGGCGAAAGCCATGCCGCCCTGTCGGCCCGGCTGACCGACTGGCTGGGCACGCTGGCCCCCGACGACCGGGTGGTGGCGGTCAGCCACGGCATCGCCGGGCGGGTGCTGCGCGGCCTCTATCTCGGCCAGGACCCGGACGCGGCGATGCGGGCCGAATCCCCGCAGGAGGCGCTGTTCCGGCTGGCGGGCGGCACGGTCGAGCGGATCCCCTATTTGCCCTGAGCCGGACCATCCGGCATGCGGCTTGCAAGGCCATTGGTCGTCATGGCGGCGGGCGAAGTCCCGCAACCGTCACCACCCGACCATGGCCGGCAAACTCTGCCCGAATGGCAGAATCTGCCGGGTCGCCAAGAGATGGACCGCGACCATGAGCATCAATTTTCAAGTCGATTCGACCCGGGACGCCACGTCCTATTCCCGCACCGCCGCCACCGATACCGGCAAGCAGGGCGACGGCACCTTCGCCGCCTCGCTCGAATCGGCGACCTCCGCCCTGTTCGCCTCCGCCGAGGAGGAACGCGATTTCGCCGCCAACCTGACCAAGCGATTGCAGGCGGCGGGGATCGACACCTCGAAACCGATCGCGCTGACCACCGACAGCACCGGCGCGGTGATCGCCAAGGACGGCACCACCGACAAGGACAAGATCGACGCGGTGTTCGCCGCCGATCCGGTGCTGGCCAACGAATACCGCAAGGTCGCCAGTACCGAGACGCTGCGTGCGCTCGGCACCGTCTACCAGCCCTACGCCAGGGACTATCAGGCCGCCGGCAACGACGCCGCCCGCGCCTCGGTGTGGCAACGCTATCAGGGGCCGTTCCGCGCGGTCGAGGCCGCCGGCAACGAGCTGACCCTGTCCGACGGCACCCTGACCTCGCGCGCGGTCGAGGTGGCCCAGGCCGCCGTCTCGACGATGAGCGCCGCCCAGGGGCTGCCGGCCGGTCTGGTCGCCCAGGTCGAACGCTCGAACCAGGACAGCCTGATGGACGCGGTCGGCGGCGGGAAGGACTGATCCCCCGGCGGGAGCGGCGACCGGCCCCGATCGCCGCTCCCGCCCCGTCGGGCCGGATGCCCCGGCGCCCCCTGGCGAAAGGTGCCTTCCGGCTCCCGAACGATCCCGGTACACTGCCGGCTCTCTGCCGCCTTCGGAGGATTGCGTCTTGTCTGCTGCGCGCCCCCTGACCGCCCTGGCGATCGCGACCGCGGTCGGAGCCCTGCTGTCGGGCTGTGTCCCCACCGTTCTCAGCGCCGGCGCCAATGTCGGCGTCGCCGCCGCCGAGGAACGCGGCCTCAGCGGTTCGGTCGATGATTTCAAGATCCGCACCGAGATCAGCCGGCTGTGGTTCGACAAGAACGCCGACATGTTCAACAAGGCCACCCTCAACATCAGCGAGGGCCGGGTGATGCTGACCGGGGTGATGCCCACCGCGCAGATGCGCGACGACGCGGTCAAGATCACCTGGCAGGTCGCCGGGGTGCGCGAGGTCTACAACCACATCATCGTCCGCCCCCCCGAGCAGGAGGGCAACAGCAGCATGGCCAACGATGCCTGGATCCGCCAGAAGATGAAGGCCCGGCTGCTGGGCGACAGCGAGATCACCAGCATCAATTACGAGGTCGACGTCACCGACGCGGTGATCTACCTGATCGGCATCGCCCAGAATCAGGCCGAGCTGAACCGCGTCGTCGATCAGGCCCGCGACATCAGCGGGGTGCGGCGGGTGGTGCACCACATCATCCTCAAGAACGATCCGCGCCGGGTCGGGCGATGAGCACAAAGGGACCCGAATGAGCGCGGGGGCGGCGCTGGCCGACCGCCTCGCCGCGCTCGGCCGTCTCGACGACGCCGCCTTCCCCCCGGCCGAGGCGGCGCTGGCGCTGGCCGGGCTGTCGCGCCCGGCCGACCGCGCCGCCTTGCCCCGCCGGCTGGCCCGGCTTGACTCGCTGGCGGCCGAACTGCGCCGCGCCGTCGGCGGCCGCGCCGATCCGGCGGTGCCGGCCGCCGCCTTCGCCGCCCTGCTCGACCCCGCCGCCGCCGACGAGAGCGAGGCCGGTGATTTCGGCGCGGCGGTCGAACGCCGCCACGGCCCGCCCGAGGCGCTGGCCCTGCTGCTGCTCGCGGTCGGCCGGCGCGGCGGCGTCGATCTCCACCCGCTGGCCTTTCCCGCTCGCCTGCTGCTGCGGATCGACGGCGCCGACGGCCAGCGCCGCATCCTCGACCCGGCCGATCCGGCCCGGCCGCTGACCGCCTGCGACCTGCGCGCGTTGCTGAAGGCCGGCTGCGGCCTCGACCGCGAATTGCAGCCCGACCATTTCCACCCGCTCGGCAACCGCGCCGTGCTGGCGCGGCAGCAGCAGGCGGTCCGGGCCGAGCTGCTGCGCCAGGGCCGGCTCGACGACGCGCTGGCCCTGGTCGAGGATCTGCTGCGGGTGGCGCCCGACCAGACCGGGCTGTGGCGCGAGGCCGGACTGATGCATCTGCGCCGGGGCCATCGCGGCGACGCCCTGGCCGCGTTGCAGCAATTCGTCCAGCGCACCGGCGACGCCCGCGCCCGCGCCCGCACCCTGTCGCTGATGGCCGACCTGCGCGCCCGGCCATTCTGATGTCCCCCCGACGGAGCCTGCCGATGTCCCTTCTCGTCGCCTTCCAGATGGACCCGATCGATTCAATCGATTTCGAGGGCGATTCGACCCTCGCCCTCGCCCTTGAGGCGCAGCGGCGCGGCCACCGCCTGCTGCATTACCTGCCGGGCGCCCTGTCCTGGCGCGACGGCACGGTCGAGGCGGTGGTCCGCCCGCTCGAGGTCCGCGCCGTGCGCGGCGACCATTTCACCCTCGGCACCGCCGAGCGGATCGATCTCGCCACCACCGACGTGGTGCTGATGCGCCAGGATCCGCCGTTCGACCTCGGCTACATCACCGCCACCCACCTGCTGGAGCGGATCCACCCCCGCACCCTGGTGGTCAACGACCCGGCCGAGGTGCGCAACGCCCCGGAAAAGCTGCTGGTGACGCTGTTCCCCGAATTGATGCCGCCGACCCTGATCAGCGCCGATCCCCAGGCGATCGCCGCCTTCCGCGCCGAGCACGGCGACATCATCGTCAAGCCGCTGTTCGGCAATGGCGGCGCCGGGGTATTCCACCTCGCCCCCGGCGACGAGAACCTCAATTCCCTGCTCGACCTGTTCCGCCAGATCGCCCCGCGCGAGCCGCTGATGGTCCAGCGTTACCTGCCGGCGGTGCGCCAGGGCGACAAGCGGATCATCCTGGTCGAGGGCGAGCCGGTCGGCGCGGTCAACCGGGTCCCGGCCGAGGGCGAGGCCCGCTCCAATCTCCATGTCGGCGGCGCGGCGCGCCCCACCACCCTGACCGCGCGCGAACGCGAGATCTGCGCCGCGATCGGCCCGACCCTGCGCCAACGCGGCCTGCTGTTCGTCGGCATCGACGTGATCGGCGATCACCTGACCGAGATCAACGTCACCTCCCCCACCGGCATCCGCCAGATCGACCGCTTCGACGGGGTCAACCTCGCCGGGCTGGTGTGGGACGCGATCGAGGCCCGCCGCGCCGCCGGCTGAGCGGCGGCGCGGGCCCACCCCCGCCCGGAAGGTTGTCCGATGTACACGCCCCCCAAATTCAGGGAAACCCGGCTGCCGGTTCTGCAGGAGGCCATCCGTCAGGCGCGGCTGTCGATCCTGGTGACCCAGGACCAGGGCGAACTGGAGGCCAGCCACGTCCCGGTCTGGCTCGACCCGTCCGAGGGAGAACAGGGCACGCTGTACGGCCATCTCGCCCGCGCCAATCCGCAGGGGCGGCGGCTGGGGCGGGTGGGGACCGGGCTGATGATCTGTCCCGGCCCGGACGCTTATGTCACCCCCTCCTGGTATCCGTCGAAGGCGGAAACCGGCCGCGTCGTGCCGACCTGGAACTATGTCGCGGTCCACGCCAGCGGGACGGTGGAATTCTTCGCCGATCCGGACCGGCTGCGCGCCCTGCTGACCCGGCTGACCGACCGGCACGAGACCGGCCGCCCCCGACCCTGGTCGCTCGCCGACGCGCCCGCCGATTATCTGGCGGGGCAATTGGCCGGCATCGTCGGTTTCCGGCTGGAAATCACCCGGCTCGAAGGCAAGTGGAAACTGAGCCAGAACCGCTCCGCCGCCGACCGCCAGGGGGTGATCGACGGTCTGGGCCAGGAGCCCGACCCGCTGGCCGCCGCCATCGCCGCCCGGATGAGCGCGCCGCAGGCCGATGGAACCGGGGGACCGTAACGATGCCGATCCCGATGGAGCTGTCCCACGCCTCGGAGGAGTTCGAACGCTTCCTTGCCGCCGCGCGCGACCTGTCCGGCCTGACCACCCGCAACCAGACCTACACCATGACCCAGGCGGTGCTGCTGGTGTTCCGCCACCGCCTGTCGCTGGCCGAGGCGATCCGTTTCGCGGCGGTGCTGCCGCCGGTGCTGCGGGCGATCTTCGTCGCCGACTGGGATCCCGACCAGCCGCCCCGCCCCTGGACCGACCGCGCCAGCCTGACCCGCGAGGTCCAGTCCTGGCGCCGGGATCACAATTTTTCTCCCGACAGCGCGATCGGCGACGTCGCCCGCGCCCTGCGCCAACAGGTGGACCCGGCCGCCTTCGCCCGGGTGCTGGCGCCCCTGCCGCCCGGGGCGGCGGCGTTCTGGCGCGATGAACCGGCGGCCTGAGCGATGCGGCGCTTCCACCTCGCCATCTTCGATTTCGACGGCACCCTGGCGGATTCCTTTCCCTGGTTCACCGGAGTGCTCAATCAGGTCGCCGCCCGCTACCGCTTCCGTCCGGTGGCGGACGGCGAGGTCGCGACCCTGCGGCGGCTCGATGCCCGCCAGATCCTCGCCCACCTCGCCGTGCCGGGCTGGAAGGTGCCGCTGATCGCCGCCCATATGCGCGCCCTCCAGGCCCGCGCCGACATCCAGCCGTTCGCCGGGCTGCCCGCTCTACTTGAGGAGCTCGCCGACGGCGGGTTGCGCCTCGCCTTGGTCAGCTCGAACCAGGAGGCCAACGTTCGCCGCATCCTCGGGCCCGAGCTGTTCGGGCGGTTCGAGCAGGTCGAATGTGGCGCCGGCCTGTTCGGCAAGGCCGCCCGTCTGCGCCGGGTCGCCACCCGCGCCGGGCTGCCGAAGCACCAGATCGCGGCGGTCGGCGACGAAATCCGCGACATTGAGGCCGCCCACGCCGCCGGGCTGGTATCGGTCGCGGTGGGGTGGGGGTACACCGACGTTGAAGCACTGGCGGCGCGGCGGCCGGAGCATCTGGCCCGCAATCTCGGCGAATTGCGGGGGATTCTAGCCGGCTGCGCCGGCTGAGCGTGGGCGCCGCCCACACCCGCCAAGGGCCAGGGGCCCTTGGAACCCTTTGCGACCGAGGGGCGAGGCGGCATAATGGCCGCCCGCCCCAAGCGAGTCCGCTCGCATCACCCGCCGAGTTGCAATGACCGCCCACGCCGCCACCGTCGCCTTTGCCGGGATCGAGTGCCTGGAGATCGACGTTCAGGTTCAGATCGCCGCCGGGCTGCCCGCCTTCACCGTGGTCGGGCTGCCCGACAAGGCGGTGGGGGAAAGCCGCGAGCGGGTGCGCGCCGCCTTCAATTCCCTCGGCCTCGCCTTGCCGCCAAAGCGGATCACCGTCAACCTCGCCCCGGCCGACCTGCTGAAGGAGGGCAGTCACTTCGACCTGCCGATCGCCCTCGGCCTGCTGTCGGCGATGGAGGTGATCCCCCAGGACGAGATCGGCGGCTATGTCTCGCTCGGCGAACTGGGGCTCGACGGGCGGCTGGCGCCGGTGGCCGGAGTGCTGCCGGCGGCGATCGCCGCCCGCGCCGCCGAGCGCGGCCTGATCTGCCCGGGGCCGCAGGGGGGCGAGGCGGCCTGGGCCGGCGGGATCGAGGTGCTGGCCCCCGCCTCGCTGCTGGCGCTGATCAATCATTTCAAGGGCACCCAGGTGTTGAGCCCGCCCGAGCCGCGCATCGCCGACGATGACGGCGCCGCCCCCGATTTGCGCGACGTCAAGGGCCAGGAGACCGCCAAGCGGGCGCTGGAGATCGCCGCCGCCGGCGGCCACAACCTGCTGATGATCGGCCCGCCCGGCTCGGGCAAGTCGATGCTGGCGGCCCGGCTGCCCGGCCTGCTGCCCGACCTCGAACCGGCCGAGGCGCTAGAGGTCAGCATGATCCACTCGGTCGCCGGCCAGTTGGCCGAGGGCCGGCTGCTGCGGCGGCGGCCGTTCCGCAACCCGCACCATTCCGCCTCGGTACCGGCGCTGATCGGCGGCGGCCAGCGCGCCAAGCCGGGCGAGGTGTCGCTGGCCCATCTCGGCGTGCTGTTCCTCGACGAATTGCCGGAATTCCAGCGCGCCGCGCTCGAAGCCCTGCGCCAGCCGCTGGAAACCGGCCGCGCCGTGATCGCCCGCGCCAACGCCCATGTCGCCTATCCCGCCCGGATCCAGTTGGTGGCGGCGATGAATCCCTGCCGCTGCGGCCATCTCGGCGATCCGGCCCTGGCCTGCGCCAAGGCGCCGAAATGCGCCCAGGACTACCAGTCGCGCATTTCCGGCCCGCTGTTCGACCGCATCGACCTGCATGTCGAGGTGCCGGGGGTCAGCCCGGCCGACCTGGCCTTGCCGCCGCCGGCCGAGGGCTCGGCCGAAATCGCCGCCCGGGTCGCCGCCGCCCGCGCGATCCAGGCCGAACGCTATCGCGGCCTGCCGATCCGCACCAACGCCGAGGCCGATGGCGACCTGCTGGAACGGGTCGCCGCCCCCGACGAGGCCGGCCGCCGCCTGCTGACCGAGGCGGCGGAGCGGATGCACCTGTCGGCACGCGGCTGGCACCGCGTCCTGCGCGTCGCCCGCACTTTGGCCGACCTGTCCGGCACCGAGCGAATCGGCCGCCTCCAGATCGCCGAGGCCTTGTCCTATCGCCGGATGATGCCGGGCCGGGGGCGCTGATACGGGGCTGCCGCCTCCAAACCGCCCCCGGCTCATCTCGGCTTTCGGGGGGATGTGGGCTCCGCCCACGCCCGCCAAGGGCCGCAAGGCCCTTGGATCCCATTGGGGGTCGGGCGCGGAACGGCCTGTCAGCTTGGGCGCGGATGTTTGCCGCGCGAAGGACAAGGAAAGGGTTCCAAGGGCCTTGCGGCCCTTGGCGGGGGCGGGCAGAGCCCGCGTAACGTGTTACCCCCCGGCGCGATCCGGCAGTTCGACGATGAAGCGGGCGCCGCCTTCATCGCGGTTTTCGGCGCGGATCCGGCCGCCATGGGCCTCGACGATCTGGCGCGAGATCGACAGGCCGAGGCCGGAATGGGTACCGAACTTCTCGCCTTCCGGCCGTTCGGTATAAAAGCGGTCGAAGATCGCATCGAGCTTGTTGGGGGGGATCCCCGGCCCCTGATCCTCGACCGTCACCCGCACCCAGCCGCCGCCCCGGACGGCGACCAGCCGGATCACCCCGCCGGGCGGGCTGAACGACATCGCGTTGGTGATCAGGTTGCGCAGCACCTGGACCAGCCGGGATTCGATCCCCCACACCGCCAGCGGATCGTTGGCCGGGCGGTCGAGGGTGAAGGTCGGGCCGGATTCGGCCCCGGTGACGCGGTAGACCTCGAACAGGGTGTCGAGCATCGCCGCCACCGCCACCGCGCCGGCCTCGGCGCGCGACATCTCGGCGTCGATGCGCGAGGCGTCGGAAATGTCGCTGATCAGCCGGTCGAGCCGGCCGACATCGTCCTGGATGATCGCCATCAGCCGGCGGCGGCGGTCGGGATCCTCGATCCGCGCCGCCGTCTCGACCGCCGAGCGCAGCGAGGTCAGCGGATTCTTGATCTCGTGGGCGACATCGGCGGCGAAGGCCTCGATCGCGTCCATCCGCCGCCACAGCGCCTCGGTCATCTCCTTCAGCGCCACCGACAGCTCGCCGATCTCGTCGCCGCGCCGGGACAGATCGGGGATCAGCGCGGCGCGGCCCTGGCCATGGCGCACCCGCTCCGCCGCCAAGGCGAGGCGGCGCACCGGGCGGGCGATGGTGCCGGCGAGATAGAGCGACAGCCCGACCGTCAGCGCCAGCGACAGCAGGAAGGCCTGGAAGATGGCGAGGCGGATCTGGAACAGCGAGCGGGCGATGCCGTTGCCCTCGGCGCTGATCAGCACCGCGCCGCGCACCTGCTTGTAGCGTTGGACCGGCACCGCCACCGACAGCACCAGCCCGCCGCCCTTGCGGGTGCGGACCTGGGCGCCGCTGCGGCCCTCCAGCGCGGTCGCCACCTCGATGAAATCGCTGGCCCGCGCCCGGGGCGGATCAAGATAGAGCGGCAAGGCGCGGTCGAACCGCATCCAGTGGGCCAGCCGTTCCCAGCCGATGCGCAGGGTGTCGAACCAATGCGGATCATGCGGCGGCGGCAGCAGCTCGACATGGACCAGCCCGACCGCGCCGAAGCGGAAGCGCGAATCCGCCACCAGCTCGCCGCCGGCGCCGAACAGCCGCACCCGCAGCCGGGCCGGCTCGGCCAGCCGGCGCACCATCTGCCGCGCGGTCTCGGCATTGAATTCGAGGCCCTCGCCCTCGCCCTCGATCAGCGCGCCCTCGCCGACGGCGGCGGCGACCATCTGCGCCTGGGTGGCGAGGCCGTCGAGTTCGGAGCGGATCAGCCCCTGCTTGTAGCGGTCGAGATAGAGCAGTCCGCCCACCAGCACCACCGGGGCCAGCAGGTTGACGGCGAGGATGCGGCGGGTCAGCGGCGAGGCCAGCAGCCGCCAGCGCGGCCAGCGGCGGCGGGGCGGCCCCTCGGCCGGACCGGCGACGGCCGGCGCGGTCTTCACGCCCTATTCCTCGCGGTAGCGATAGCCGACCCCATACAGGGTTTCGATCTGGGCGAACGACTCGTCGACCTCGCGGAACTTCTTGCGCAGCCGTTTGACGTGGCTGTCGATGGTGCGGTCGTCGACATAGATCGATTCGCCATAGGCGGCATCGATCAGCTGGTCGCGGCTCTTGACGTGGCCGGGGCGGATCGCCAGCG
The DNA here is from genome assembly GCF_042683125.1 of Phaeospirillum tilakii. Taxonomy (NCBI): domain Bacteria; kingdom Pseudomonadati; phylum Pseudomonadota; class Alphaproteobacteria; order Rhodospirillales; family Rhodospirillaceae; genus Phaeospirillum; species Phaeospirillum tilakii. Next base: position 66,528 of record NZ_JBHUIY010000012.1, on the reverse strand, counting down.
CCTTCAGCAACAGGAACTCGGTGACGGTCAGATCGACGCCGTGACCGTTCCAGGTGCAGGCATGGCGGGCGGAATCGAGCAGCAGCGGCCCCCGGGTGATCACCTCGCTCACCGCCTCGGCCCCGCCGGCGGCGTTGGCCTCGATCCGGCGGATCAGGGCGCGGATCCGTTCGATCAGCAGCTTTTGCGAGAACGGCTTCTTGATGTAATCGTCGGCCCCCATCCTGAGGCCGAGCAGTTCGTCGATCTCGTCGTCCTTGGAAGTGAGGAAGATCACCGGCAGCGACGATTGGCGGCGCAGCCGCTGCAACAGCTCCATCCCATCCATCCGCGGCATCTTGATGTCGAGCAAAGCGAGATCGGGCGGCTGGGCGGTCAGCCCGCGCAACGCCTCGGCCCCGTCGGTGTAGGTGCGCACCTTGAAGCCCTCGGCTTCCAGCGCCATCGACACCGAGGTCAGGATGTTGCGGTCGTCATCGACCATCGCGATGGTATGGGTCAAGGGGGGAAAACTCCGTCACTGCCGTGCCGGGCAGGATAGCAGGATGGTCGAGGTTTGCATCGGGATCGTGGCGAAATTATAGTTGGGGGACGATGGTTCCCCGCCGGCCGCCGCCGACGGGGTGAAAATGGGAACGCGGTGCGGCCCGGCCTGGGCCAAATCCGCGACTGCCCCCGCAACTGTAGGCGGAGAGGCACGGGTCCCCCTCAAGCCACTGGCCCCCGCGCGGGGGGCTGGGAAGGCCGGACCGGTGCCGACGACCCGCAAGTCAGGAGACCTGCCATCGCGAGAGTCGCCGTGAGCCTGCCGGACGGGGTGTGCCGGGAGGTCGAACAGAATTCCGTTTCGCGGCGGCATTTTGCCCTCTCGACGAACGGAGTCCGTCCCGAATGCATATCATGGAAGGTTTTTTGCCGGCGCCGCACGCGCTGGCCTGGAGCGCCGCCGCCGCGCCCTTCGTCGCCGCCGGCGCCTGGAAGCTCAAGCGGATCGTCACCGACCACCCCGAGGCGCGGCTGCAACTCGCCGCCGCCGGGGGCTTCGCCTTCGTGCTGTCGGCGCTGAAGCTGCCGAGCGTCACCGGCTCCTGCTCGCATCCGACCGGCACCGGGCTCGGCACCGTGCTGTTCGGCCCGTCGGTGATGGCGGTGCTGGGCGGCATCGTCCTGCTGTTCCAGGCCCTGCTGCTGGCCCATGGCGGCCTGACCACGCTCGGCGCCAACATCATGTCGATGGCGGTGGCCGGGCCGTGGGTGGCCTTCGCGGTGTGGAAGGGCTCGAACGCCCTCGGCCTGCCGGCGGCGGTGGGGATCGCCCTGGCCGCCGCGCTGGGCGACCTCGCCACCTATCTGGTCACCTCGGCCCAGTTGGCGCTGGCCTTCCCCGACCCGGTATCGGGCTTTGCCGGGGCCTACCTCAAGTTCGCCGGCATCTTCGCCCTGACCCAGGTGCCGCTGGCGGTGGCCGAGGGGCTGGTGACGGTGGTGGTGATCAATGCCCTGGCCGGTCGCGGCCTGGTGCCGGGTGTGGGAGACAAGGCATGAGCGCGCGCCTCAATCTGTTGCTGCTGGGCCTCGCCGCCCTGATCGTCGCCGCCCCGCTGGTGCTGCATCCCGGCACCGAATACAGCGGCACCGACGATGCCGCCCGTGACGCGGTGGCCACCGTCGCCCCGTCCTATACCCCGTGGGCCGAGCCGCTGTGGGAGCCGCCGGGCAAGGAGATGGAAAGCCTGCTGTTCGCCGTGCAGGCGGCAATCGGCGCGGGGCTGGTCGGCTATGCCATCGGCCGCCGCCAGGGAAGCCGCGCGAAGTGAGTCTGACGATCGACCGGCTGGCGAGCGCCAGCCGGTGGCGCCAGCGTGGGCTGGGGGAGAAGAGTCTGCTCGCCCTCGGCCTGCTCGCGCTGACGCTGGCCCTGCCGCCCTGGCCGGCGGCGGGGCTGGTGCTGGCGATCGCCTGGACGGCGGCGCTGGCTGGCGCCCGGGTGCCGCCCGGGGCGTGGCTGCGGCTGGTGGCGGCGCCGTTCGGCTTCGCCCTCACCGCCACCGCCGCGCTGGCGGTGCAGATCGGCCCCAACGGCATCGCCCTCGCCGCCGATGGCGGGCGCGCCGCCCTGCTCGCCTTGCTGCGGGCAAGCGCGGCGCTGTCCTGCCTGCTGCTGCTGGCGGTGACCTGCCCGGCGCCCGATCTGGTGCGCGGCCTGCGCCGGCTCGGCGTGCCGGCCGAAATCGTCGAGATCGCCCTGCTGATCTGGCGCTTCCTGCTGCTGCTGCTCGACTCCGCCGCCGCGATCCGCACCGCCCAGGCCGCCCGGCTGGGCTGGCAGGGCTGGCGCCGGTCGCTGCGCTCGCTCGGCCTGCTGATCGCGTTGTTGCTGCCCCGGGCGATGGAACGGGCGCGGCGGCTGGAGGTCGGCCTCGCCGCGCGCGGCTTCGATGGCAGCCTGCCGGTGCTGCGGCCGGCGGCGGCGCTGTCCTGGGGCTTCATCGCCGCCACCCTGACGCTGGAGGCCGGCATCGCCGGAATCGGGCTATGGTGGAACTGACCCTGGAGGCGCGCGGGCTGGTGTTCGGCTGGCCCGGCGGCGGCCGCGCCCTCGACGGGCTCGACCTCCGGGTGGCGCGCGGCCGCACCCTGGCGATCCTCGGTCCCAACGGCGCCGGCAAGAGCACCCTGCTGCTGCATCTCAACGGCACCCTGCGGCCGGCGGCGGGCGAGGTCCGCCTCGGCGGCGCCCCGGCCGGTTATCACCGCGCCGCGCTGGCGGGGTGGCGGCGGCGGGTCGGGCTGGTGTTACAGGATCCCGACGACCAGTTGTTCGCCGCCACCGTTGCCGAGGACGTCTCGTTCGGTCCGCTCAATCTCGGCCTGCCCCCGGCGGCGGCGGCGGAACGGGTGGACGAGGCGTTGGCCGCGCTCGGCATCCCCGATCTGGCCGATCGTCCCCCCCATCACCTGTCGTTCGGGCAGAAGAAGCGGGTGGCGATCGCCGGAGCGGTGGCGATGCGGCCCGAAGTGCTGCTGCTCGACGAACCGCTGGCCGGACTCGATCCGGGCGGCGGCACCCGCCTGCGCCGGCTGCTGGCCGGACTGGCCGCCGCCGGCACCACCCTGGTGCTGACCACCCACGACGTCGATCTGGCCTGGATGCTGGCCGACGAGGTGGCGCTGTTCGTCAAGGGCCGGACCCTGCGCCAGGGAGCGGCGGCGGAAATCCTGGCCGACCGGCCGTTGCTGGCCGAGGCCGGGCTGGAGCCGCCATTGCTGCTGGAACTCGGCTTCGCCAGCCGCGAGGAGGCACTGGCCCAACGGGGGAAATAGGCGGGGCTGCCGCCCCACCACCCCGCTCGGGGAGCAGAGCTCCCCGACCCCCTCCCTTTTTCATCGATGAAAACAAAGGGGGTCCGGGGCATCGCCCCGGCCGGGCCCGCGGGCGAGAGCCCGCGTAACGTTACGGTATGCGCGCAAAGCGCGCGGGCGGGAGCCCGCGTAACGTTACGGTATGCGCGCGAAGCGCGCGGGCGGGAGCCCGCGTAACGCCGCCGCAAACGAAAACGGCCCGTCCTGGCGGACGGGCCGTTGATCGTTCGATCGCAGCGTCGGCAATCAGTTCAGCTTGCCGGGCAGGACCTTGATCGATTCATCGACCAGCTTGCCGCGCTGGGCCGGGGTCAGCGTATCGCCGATCACCCGGGTGGCGGCGCCGATCGCGACATCGACGGCGGCGTTCTGGACCTCGCGCAGCGCCTGGGCCTCGGCCTGGGCGATGCGGTCGAGCGCCATCTGCTCACGCCGCTTCATCTGCTGTTCGAGATCCTGAGCGGCCTGACGGGACAGGCGCTCGGCCTCGGCCTTGGCGTGGGCGATGATTTCCTCGGCCTCGCGCATCGCGTCGCGCTGCTTGCGCTGGTAGGTCGCCAGCAGTTCCTGGGCCTCCTCGCGCAGGCGCAGCGCCTCGTCGATCCGCGCCTTGATCTTGGCGGAGCGGGCGTCGAGGGCGGCGGCGATGGCGCGGGCCACCGGGCGCCACGCCAGACCGATCACCAGCAGGAAGGCGACATTCACCCAGAAATGGGCTTCGGTGTAGAACGGGCCGGCATGGGCGGCCGCCTCGGTGGCGGCATAAGCGGAGGAGATCATCGGGCCTGCTCCTGGAAGGCGGCGGCGACCGAAGCTTCAAGGCGGGCGGCCGGGGCCGGCTTGCCGATCAGGCGTTCGACCACCGCGCCGGCGACCTCGGCCGCCACGGTGCGGACGTTGGCGAGCGCCTCGGTCTTGGCGGCGGCGATGCGGGCCTCGCCGGTCTTGATCAGATCGGCCAGACGGGCGGCCTGGGCGCGGTTGCGCTCGTCGGCCTCGCGGGCCAGCCGTTCGGCGGCTTCGCGAATCACTTTCTGGGCCTGGGCACGGGAATCGGCCAGGGCCTTCTCATAGGCGGCGATGGCGGCGTCGGCCTCGGCCTTGAGCTGCGCCGCCTTCTCGAGATTGTCGTCGATCTTGCGCTGGCGTTCGTCGAGAACGGCGGCGATCCGGGGCAGGGCCACCAGGGCCATCAGCGCGTACAGCGCGATGAAGGTGAGCAGCAGCCAGAACAGCTGCGGCGTGAACAAGGCCGGGTCGAACTGAGGCATCCCGGAAGCTCCTGGACAGTGAGGGACGGCGAAGGAAAATCCTCCCCCCGAAGACGGGGTGGGCCGCGACCGGGAGGTCCCGCGCGGCGCCGGTCCCGTCCTCCGAGGAGAACCGTCGACTTACTTGAAGAGGATCATCAGCGAAATAACCAGGGCGAACAGCGCGATCGCCTCGGTCACCGCGAAGCCGATCCAGGCGTACAGCTCGACGTTCGACTTGGCCGACGGGTTGCGGCCGACGGTGGCGATCAGCGACGACCACACCGAGCCGACGCCGACGCCCGAGCCAATCACGCCGATGGCAGCCAGACCGGCACCGATGACTTTCGCAGATTCGTAATCCATGTTCCTCAAGCTCCTTCAGGGACAGAAAATCAAGCCAAGGGACCCTGCCGCCGGCTCAATGCATGTGGATGGCGTCGTGCAGATAAATGCAGGTCAGCACGGTGAAGACATAGGCCTGCAACAGGGCGATACCGATTTCCAGCACCGTCACCGCCGACAGGAAGGCGAAGGGGAAGACCCCCGGCAGCACGTACATCGACCCGAGGGTGACGACGAACCCGCCCAGAATCTTCAGGATGATGTGCCCGGCGGTCATGTTGGCGAACAGTCGGACCGACAGGCTGATCGGCCGCGACAGGTACGAGATCACCTCGATCGGCACCAACACCACGGCGGTCGCCAGCGGCGCCCCCTCGGGGAAGAACATCCGCAGGAAGTGGAACCCGTGGCGCCAGAACCCGATCACCGTCACGCCGACGAACACCACCGCCGCCAGGGCGAAGGTGACGATGATGTGGCTGGTGTAGGTGAAGCCGATCGCCGGGATCGGCATCAGGCCGAGCACGTTGCCGAACAGCACGAACATGAACAGGGTGAAGATGAAGGGGAAGTAGCGCCGCCCCTCGCTGCCGACGTTGCTGCGCAACATGCCGGCGATGAATTCGTAGAAGATTTCCGCCAGCGACTGCCAGCGGCCCGGCACCAGCGCCCGCGAACGGACCGACAGGGTCAGGAACAGGGTGGACAGCGCGACCGCCAGCACCATCATCGCCGAGGAATTGGTGAACGAGATGTCCACCCCGGCAACCTTGAGCGGGATCAACGGCAGGATCTGGAACTGTTCGATGGGATTACTCACAGCACGCCTCTTTCAATGGTCCTGCGCCTGTCCGGCGCGCCGCTGCGCCTGGCCGTAACCGACCGTCTGATCCAGGCCGCGCATGACGCGGAGCACATTCATGACACCGGCCGCCCCTCCGAGAAAGAGGCACGGCACCAGCAACCAGGGGGACGTCCCCAGCCAGGCGTCCAACACCCAGCCAAGCCCCGCCCCCAACACCAGACCGGCGATCAGTTCGATGCCGATGCGAAAGCCCAGCCCCATGCTGGTGGGGCCACCCTTGCGCTCCGCCTCCCGACCCGATGCCTTGTCCTCGCGCTGACGCGCCTGTTGCAGACGGGCTTCGAAATCGTCCAGCGGCGGGGTGGAATCGGGATCAGCCATGTCGCGCGCCCTCGAAAAGCCCCCACTGGCCCGACGGTGCCAAAAGCGCGGGCACCATAAGGGGTAGGCCCACCCGTGTCAAGGGCGGAAACCGCGCCGACTAACGTGCTGTTTTCAAAGGAGAAAAAGGTTTCGTTTCGGTGACCGGACCGCCATGCGGCGGGTGGGGTGGCAACGGCCGGCCAACCCTAAGGGGTGGCCGGCACATCCCCGCCCGCCGGGGCCGGGCTCAGAACGAGCTGTCGTCGAAACCGCCGTCATCATAACCGACGTCGCCGCCGGCATCGACGCCGAAATCGCCCGACGGGTCATAACCGCCCTGATCGGCGACCTGGGTGTCGTAGGACACCGGGGCGCCGAGATGTTCGGCCCCCGCCGCCGAGGCGACGTTGGCGGCGTTGGCGGCATGGCCGCCGAACATGTTGGAGATCCCTTCGGCCAGCAGCACGCCGCCCGCCACGCCGACGGCGGTGCCGGCGGCGGTACGCAGGAAGCTGCCCCCGGCCGAGGGCGCGCCCCACGGGCTCGGCTGGCCGTAGCCCGGCTGGGCCGGGTAGCCCGGCTGGGGCGGATAGCCCGGCTGCTGGGGATAGGCCTGCTGCTGGGGATAGGCCGGCGGCGGGCTCTGCGGCACGCGCGAACGGCCGAACGGATTGAGGCCGGAGAACAGCCCGCCCGAGGGGGCCGGGGCCTGCGGCTGACGGGCGGCCTGGAGCGCCGCGATCTGGCGTTCGAGGTCGGCGATGCGGGCCTGGGCGTCGTTGAGCGCCTGTTCCTGCACCACCACCGCCTCGACCAGCTGGTAGCCGGCATCGGGGTTCTGGCGCATCGAGGCCTGGATCAGCGCATCGGCCTCGGGATCCTTCGGCGCGCCGGCGAGGCGGGCCAGCCGGTCGAACACGCTCTGAATCAGGGACCGTTCCTGGGGGGTCATGGTCGTGACCTTCCGCGAGTGTTGTGACAAACGTCGAATAATCTGGGGGCGGCAGCCGATTTGTCCAGTGTCACCCCGGTGACGGCCGCCGCCTTCCCGTTACGATTGTTCGCGCGTCGCGGTGAAGCGGACCTTGGGGAAGTCCTGCTGGGCGCGGTTGAGCTGCCAGGAATTGCGGGCGAGATAGACCAGCCCGCCGTCGCGGTCCTCGGCCATGTTCGACTTGTTGGCGTCGCCGAACCGCTTGATCTCCGCCTCGTCGTCGGCGGCGACCCAGCGGGCGGTGACGAACGGCGCCTCCTCGAACCCGGCCTTGATCGAATATTCGCTCTCGATCCGGGTGGTCAGCACGTCGAACTGGAGCGGACCGACCACGCCGACGATCCAGGTCGAGCCGTCGATCGGCTTGAACACCTGGCTGACCCCCTCCTCGGCGAGGTCCTCCAGCGCCTTCTTGAGCTGCTTGGCCTTCATCGGGTCGTCGAGCCGGACCCGGCGCAGCACCTCGGGGGCGAAGGTCGGGATGCCGAGGAAGCGCAGATCCTCCGCCTCGGACAGGGTGTCGCCGATGCGGAGCTGGCCGTGGTTGGGAATGCCCATGATGTCGCCGGGGAAGGCTTCCTCGGCCAGTTCCCGGTCGCGGGCGAGGAAGAACACCGGATTGACCAGCGCCATCACCTTGCCGGTGCGGACATGGCGCAGCTTCATCCCGCGCTGGAACCGCCCCGAGCAGATGCGGAAGAAGGCGATGCGGTCGCGGTGGTTGGGGTCCATGTTGGCCTGGACCTTGAACACGAAGCCGGTGACCTTGCCTTCCTCGGGCTCGACCCGGCGGGCATGGGTGGCGCGCGCCAGCGGCGGCGGGGCCAGCCGGCCGACCCCGCGCAGCAGCTCGGCGACGCCGAAGGTCTTGAGCGCGCTGCCGAAGAACACCGGGGTGAGATGGCCGGCGCGGAACGCCTCGACGTCGAATTCGGGGAAGCCGGCCCGGACCAGCTCGACCTCCTCGCGCAGCTTGGCCGCCGCCGCCGCGCCGACCGCCTCGTCGAGCGCGGGCGAATCGAGGCTGGCGTCGAGCCCGATCTCGGCGATGTGGTCGCCCCGGCCGGGATCGAACAGGATCACCCGGTCGCGCGTCAGGTCGTAGACCCCCTTGAGGTCGCGCCCCATCCCGATCGGCCAGGTCAGCGGCGCGACGTCGAGCGCCAGGGTCTTTTCGACCTCGTCGAGCAGATCGAACGGATCGCGCCCCTCGCGATCGACTTTGTTGATGAAGGTGACGATCGGCATGTCGCGCAGGCGGCAGACCTCGAACAGCTTCAGCGTCTGGGTCTCGATGCCCTTGGCGGCGTCGAGCACCATCACCGCCGAATCGACCGCGGTCAGGGTGCGGTAGGTGTCCTCGGAAAAGTCCTCGTGGCCGGGCGTGTCGAGCAGGTTGAAGGTCAGCCCCTCATGCTCGAACGTCATCACCGAGGCCGACACCGAGATGCCGCGCTCCTTCTCGATCGACATCCAGTCGGACCGGGTCCGCCGCTGCTCGCCGCGCGCGCGCACCGCCCCGGCCATCTGGATCGCTCCGCCGAACAGCAGCAGCTTCTCGGTCAGCGTCGTCTTGCCGGCGTCCGGGTGGGAAATGATGGCGAAGGTGCGCCGCAGCGCGATCTGGTCCGAGAGCGTGCTCATGGGGCTGGGTTTTCGTCGGATTGGATGCGAGAATCAAGCCAAATAGCACGGAGGCCCGCCATGCGACTCGAACTCGATCCCGACCTCGCGTTCCGCCTCGCCGCCATCGCCCGGGGGCTCGGCCGCCGCGCCGAGGATTGCGCCCGCGCCGCCCTGCTCGCCTATGTCGAGGATTGCGAGCAGGCCGCCACCGCCCGCTCCCGCCTTGCCGGCGGCGATCACTGGGTGCGCGAGGAGGATTATTTCATGGATTGAAGACGCGGGCTCTGCCCGCACCCGCCAGGAACCTGAGGTTCCTGGACCTCCCCAAGGGGGGGGCGCTTGTTACGCCGTGACGGTGCCGAGCCGGGCGAGCATCGCGGCGGCGAGGGTGGTCAGGCTGTCGTCGCGGGCCCCCATCACCACGATGCGGTCGCCGGGGCGGGCCTCGGCCACCAGCGCGTCGGCGCAGGCGGCGCGGTCGGGCAGATGACGGGCCGGGCAGCCCCGCGCCTGGAGGTCGGCGGCAATATCGGCGCTGGTGACCCGGCGGTCGACCGTGCCGCCGAAATAGACCGGATCGGGCAGCATCAGCCGGTCGTCGCGGCCGAGGCCGTCGGCGAAGGCGGCGACGAAGCCGTCGCGCATCAGCGCCAGCGGGCTGTAGCCGTGCGGCTGGAACAGCACCAGCAGCCGGCCGGGGAATTCGCGCAGGGTGGCGAGGCTGGCGGCGATCTTGTCCGGGTTGTGGGCGAAATCGTCGATCACCGTGATCCCGCCGGCCTGACCGACCGTCTCCAGCCGGCGCCGCACCCCGGAAAAGCCCGACAAAGCGGCGGCGGCGGTGGCGAGGTCGAGCCCGATTGCCCGGGCCACCCCCAGCGCGGCCAGCGCGTTGGCGACATTGTGTCGCCCCGGCACCCGCAACCGCACCGGCAGGGAGGGGCCGGCCGGGACCGAGACGGTGAAATCGATCCCGTCCGGGCGGGGGGCGAGGTCGGCGGCGAGCAGGTCGGCGGCCGGATCGCCGAGCGAGAAGGTCACCGCCCGGCCGGAGGGCAGCAACGCGGCGAGACGGGCGCTTTCCGGGTCGTCGAGATTGAGCACCGCGCTCTCGGCCCGGCCGACGAAACCGCCGAACAGGGCGCGCAATTCGTCGAGCGGCTTGTGGTCGAGGGTGACGTTGGTCACCACCGCCACCGCCGGGTCGTAGCGGGCGATCGAGCCGTCGCTCTCGTCCACCTCGGCGACGAACAGGGCGCCGCCGCCGACCACCGCCCCGGCGAAGGGCAGCGCCGGGGTGACGAAATCGCGCATCACCGCGCCGTTGACCACGGTGGGATCGAGCCCGGCGCGGTGCAGCAGGAAACCGGCCATCGCGGTGGTGGTCGATTTGCCGCTGGTGCCGGCGATGCCGACCGGGCGGGCGGCGGCGTTGAACAGGCTGGCCAGCAATTCGGCCCGGGTGACGATCGGCGCGCCGAGGCGGCGGGCGGCGCGGACGTCGGGCACGCTGTCCTCGATCGCCGCCGAACAGACCAGCACGGTCTCGGCCGAGATCAGGCCGCTGCCGTCCTGGGGATGGAGGGCGATGCCGCGCCCCCTGATGAAGGCGACCTTGGCCGGGTCCATCCGGCCCTGGTCGAACGACCGGTCGGAGCCGGCGACAACGGCACCGCGCTGACGGAGGATCAGCGCCAGCGGCAGCATCCCGCTGCCGCCGACGCCGCAGAAGAAATAATTCGGCTTATCCGGGCTCATCGGCGGAGGCTACACTCCGGCCCGCGCGCTTGGCAACCGGACGAGGAGACGCAACGTGGCGACGGAACGGGGACCGCGCATCGCGGTGGTGGCGCCGAGCAACCGGGTCGATCCCGCCCTGCCCGACCGGCTCGCGGCGCTGCTCGACCGTTTGCCCGCCGCCGGGCGGCCGACGCTGTGGTTCCATCCCCAATGCTTCGAATCCTGCGGCCATTTCGCCGGCCCCGACGCAACCCGGGCGCGGGCCTTCGTCGAGGTCGCCAACGATCCCGGCTTCGACGCGGTGTGGTTCGGAAGGGGCGGCTACGGTTCGTTCCGGCTGGTCGAGACGGTGTTGCCCGCCCTCGGCGCGGCGGCGCGGGCCAAGACCTATCTCGGCTACAGCGACGGCGGCGCCCTGCTCGCCGCGCTCTACCGCGCCGGGATCGGCCGGGTGGCGCACGGACCGATGCCGGCCGACCTCGGCCGCCCCGGCGGCGAAGCGGCGGTGCGGCGCGGCCTCGCCTTCCTGTGCGGCGCGCGCGGCCCCGGCATCCTCGAACCGGGGCTGGTCCCCGGGCAGCAGGCGGCGGCGTTCAATCTGACCATCCTGGCCCATCTGATCGGCACCCCGGCCCTGCCCGACCTCGCCGGCCATCTCCTGCTGCTGGAGGAGGTGTCGGAGCCGCATTACCGCATCGACCGCTGCCTCGGTCAGCTGGTGTCTTCCCCGGCGCTGCGCGGGGTGGCCGGGATCCGCCTCGGCCGGTGCAGCGCGATTCCACCCAACGATCCGGCGTTCGGGCTGGAGGAGGAGGAAATCGCCCGCTTCTGGTGCGCCCGCGCCGGGATCCCCTATCTCGGCCGCGCCGACATCGGCCACGATGCCGACAACAAGGTGGTGCCGTTCGGCTGAGACCGGCCGCCCATTGAACTGATCCGTTCGGCGGCCGGCCAGCCCGCGCGGCGCTTGAGCGTCACCGTCTCGGCCTGACCTGACCCAACGGGTCAGGTCATTGGCCGGGCGGTATGAGGCGCCGGGTTCAGAACTGTTCGAGTTCGGAATCCCAGTAGAGATAATCCCGCCAGGATTGGTGCAGGTAATTGGGCGGGAACGAGCGGCCGTTGACCTGAAGCTGGTAGGTCGAGGGCTGGTCCGGCCGCGACAGCAGCGCCATCCCCGCCTCGCCGGCCGAGCGGCAGCCCTTGCGCAGATTGCAGGGGGAACAGGCGGTGACGACATTGTCCCAGGTGGTGCGCCCGCCCCGGGCGCGCGGCACGACATGATCGAAGGTCAGATCGTGGGTGGGAAAGGCGGTGCCGCAATATTGGCAGGTGAAGCGGTCGCGCAGGAACACGTTGAAGCGGGTGAAGGCCGGCCGCCGCGCCGCCGGGACGTATTCCTTGAGCGAGATCACGCTGGGCAGCCGCATGGTGAAGCGGGGCGAGCGGATCTCGCGGTCATATTCCGACACCACGCAGACCCGGTCGGCGACCACCGCCCGAACCGCGTCCTGCCAGGACCACAGCGACAGTGGAAAGTAACTGAGCGGCCGAAAATCGGCATTCAGCACCAGGGCAGGATGGTTGTCGAACGCGACCAACACCCCTCTCCTTCACGGACGGGGGCACAATAACGGTTTTGGCGGCGATAATCCATGCCGACGTGATGACGCTTCGGTGACTTTGGTCCTACTCGGCCGGGATTTTGGTCCAACTCACTCCGGAACGATGAAGAAATTGACGGCATTGACGTAGGTCACCATCCAGCGCCCCTGATAACCGTTGCGGCGGCACCAGGACTCGAACGGCCACAGATTGTCGTTCCAGATCTCGATGTAGATGGTGGGGCGGCAGCGTTCGATCAGCCCGGCCGCACCCTCCAGCGCGTCAAGCTCGCAGCCCTCGACGTCGATCTTGAGGAAATCGAGCCGGGTGTCGGCGAACAGGGCGTCGAGCCGGCAGACCGGCACGGTGTCGCCGGCCACCAGCCGCGCCGCGCCGAGATTGTGGGCCTCGGGCAGGGCCATCGCCGCCCGCCCCGCCGCCCGCCCGACCGCGAGGCCGAGGCCGCGCGGATCGATCAGCCCGTCGATCCGGTTGAGGGCGACATTGCGGCGCAGCAGGTCGAGACTGGCCGGGTTGGGCTCGACCGGATAGAGCCGGGCCGGGGCCATGTGCTGGGCATAGAACACCAGATGATTGCCGACATTGGCGCCGATCTCGCCGATCGCCGCCCCGGCGGGCACCCAGCGGCGCAATTCGGTCAACTCGCCCTGTTCGAAGAACTGGCCCCGGCACTGGGCACTCTGCACCGTGTCGAACGGATCGGCGATGGCGAAGCGGGCCGTCCCCCCGTCGCAGGCGACCTCGGCGATCAGCTCGCGCCCGGCCAGCGCCCGCAGGATCTGCGCCTGCGCCGCCGCCCGCCACTGCCCGCCATCGGCGGCGCGCGGCCCGGTCGAATGGCTCCCCCGCACATTGACGAACAGCGGCGCATCGAGCTTGACGCAGCGGCGCGATGCCCACAGCGCGAGGTAATATTTGAAATCCTCGCCGACATCGAGCTCGGGATCGAACCCGACCGCGGCCGCCACCTCGGTGCGGACGAAATGCCCCATCTGCACCGACAAAGCCGGGTCGGTCCGCAGCAGGGCATCGAACCCGTCGAGCCGCGCCGGCTGCCCCGGGCGCGGCGCCGCCACCCCGCCCTCGGGCGGGATTTCCCAGATCGCCCCCCACACCGCGTCGTGGCTGTCGAGCAGCGGGGCGACCCGCTCGAACGCGTCCGCCACCATCAGATCGTCGGCATCGAGGAAGAAGATCCACGCGCACCCCAACTCGCGCGCCCGGGCGATGCCGTCATTGCGCCGGCTGGAGCGGCCGTGTTGCCCCTCGCAATCCCACATCGGCAGCAGTTCGAGCCCGTCGAACCCCCCGCGTCCCCGCGCCCACGCCGCCTCGATGCTCTCGCGGCAGCCGGCGTAGCGGTGCTGGTGGCCGGGGCCGATCGGAGTAATCACCGCGCATTTCATCTCGTTGCTCCTTAACCCTCGGCCGCCGGATCACCCCCCGCGCCCAAACCGAAAAACGCCGCCGCCCCACACCCCGGGTTGCAAGGGGCGGCGCCCGCGAAACCGTCTCTTCCCCGCCCCCACCACCCGGGCTATCCTGGCCCGTGGTCAGATCCGCCGCGACCGATGACTTCCGGCAATGCCGGCGCGGGACCAAAGGGGAAGTCCTCGATGCCGCCCAGCGCCAAACAGGCCCGCCTGCTCAAGCTTTATGCCGAGATGGCGCGCGAAGGCTACGCCACCACCGACGGCCTCCATATCGACAACGCCTTCAACGACATGGAGATCCGCGCCTTCCGCGACCATCTCCTGCCGCTGTTCCGCCGCTTCGGCGTCACCAGCCTGCTCGATTACGGCTGCGGCGGCAGCGATTACGACCGTCCCGGCTTCAGCGCGGACGGGCGCTCGGCGCGCGACTTCTTCGGCCTCGACCGGGTCCACCGCTTCGAGCCGGCGCGCGGGCTCGACCAGCGCCAGCCGGCCGACGCGGTGGTCTGCTTCGACGTGCTGGAACATGTCTTCATCGCCGACCTGCCGGCGACGGTGCGCGAGCTGTTCTCGCTCGCCGGCCGGCTGCTGGTGGTCAACGTCGCCTGCTACCCGGCGCGGGCGCTGCTGCCCACCGGCGAGAACGCCCACGTCACGGTGCGGCCGCCGCATTGGTGGAAGGGGCTGTTCGACGCCGTCGCGGTCGAGTTCCCCCAGGTCTCCATCCTGCTGCTGTGCAGCACCGGCTGGCATCAGGTGCAGGGCTTCGCGCTGTGGTCGGCTCAGGACTGGCTCGACCATCCCGATTTCGTCATCGCCGGCTGACCGCCGCGCCGCGCTCACGCCGCCGCCACCCGTTGGCCCAGCCACGCCGCCGCCTCGGCCACCACCGGGTCCCACGCCCCCGGCACCGGCTGGCGCAGCACGGTCAGGCTGGGATACCACGGGCTGGACCGGCCGCCGAGGAACCAGCGCCAGTCCGACCGGCAGGGATTGAGCAGCAGGGTCGGCACCCCCAGCGCCCCGGCGAAATGGGCGGTGGAATTGTCGATCGTCACCACCAGATCGAGCGCGGCGATCTGGGCGGCGAAGGCGTCGGGATCGGCCATCTGGTCCACCGCCGGATCGCGCGTCACCTCCGCCCCGGCCTCGCTGGTCTCGCCCGCCCCGGCATCGCCATATTGCAGGCTGATCCAGCGCACCCCCGGCACCGCCAGCAACGGAGCGAGGCGGGCGGGATCGAGCGAGCGCCGCGCCCCGGTGCGGGCCTGGGTGCTGCGCCAGGCCAGCCCGGCCAGCAGCCGCCCGTCGGCGTAGCGCCGGCGCAGCCGGTCGCGCAGGGCGGGATCGGGGCGCAGATAGGACTCCGCCAGCCACGGCACCGGCCCCCGGTCGGGCCGCAGCAACGCCGGCAGGTCGCCGCAGGGCAGTTGAACGGCGACGTCGCCGGGCAGGCGCTCGACCTGCCCCAGCGGCACGAACGCCACCGTGGGGAACGAGCGCAGGAACAGCGGTTCGAGCCGGGGATCGGCCTCGATCGCCAGCGCAATCCCGCGCGCCAGCAGGCCGGGGAGGAAACCGGCGAACATCACCTGATCGCCGATCCCCTGCTCGGCCGACACCAGCAGCCGGCCGGCGCCGGGCGGGGTGCCGTCCCAGCGCGGCAATTCGGCGTAGCGCCGGTCCCAGCCCGGCCCGAAGGTGGCCAGCCGCCAGTGGAAATCGGTCCAGCCCCGGTCGAAATCGCCGCTTTGCAGCCGGATCAGAGCGAGGATGGTCCAGGCATCGGCATTGGCGGGATCGAGCGCCAGGGCGCGTTCGAGCAGGCCGGCGGCCTCGGCCAGCCCGGCCCCCTGCCCCCAGCGCGTCAGGCCGAGATTGGTCAGCGCCGGCGCCGCATTCGGGGCGATCGCCAGCGCCCGGCGAAAGGCGGCTTCCGCCTCCTCCGGCCGGTCGAGCCCGAGGGCGGCGAGGCCGAGAGTGAACTGCCCCTCGAAATTGCCGGGTTCGAGCGCTACCACCTGCCGGGCCAGCGCGGCCGCGCCCGGATTGTCGCCTTCGGCCAGCCGCAGCGCCGCCAGCGCGGTCAGCACCGGCACCGCCTCGGGACAACAGGCCCGCACCGCTTCCAGCGCCGCGCGGGCCTCGGCCAGCCGGTTCTGCGCGCGGAACAGCCGGGCCAGATTGACCTGCGCCTCGATGTCGCCGGGATCGCGCGCCAGGGTGGCGCGGTAGGCCGCCTCGGCCTCGGCCGCCCGGCCGAGCGCGCCGAGCTGGTCGGCCAGCAGCCGCCACGCCCGCGCCGAATCCGGCGCCAGCCGGGTGGCCTCGGCGAATGCCGCCGCCGCCTCTTCGCCCTGCCCCGCCCCGGCCAGCGCCCCCCCCAGCTCGCACCACAGATCGACCCGGCCGGGCTCCAGGTCGAGCCCGCGCCGATAGGCGGCGACCGCCTCGGCCAGCCGGCCGGCGCGGCTGTGGGCCTGGGCCAGCTTGACCCAGAAGCGCGCCGCCATCGGCCGCGCCGCGAGGGCACGGGCGAACCCATCGGCGGCGGCGGCGAAATCGCCCTGCTCGAAGCGCAGGTCGCCCAGCGTCTCCAGCGCCTGGGGATCGTCGGGCCGCGCCGCCAGCACCTCGAGCAGCAGCGGCTCGGCCTCGGCGAAGGCGGCGCGCCGGCACAGCAGCACCGCCAGCAGCAACAGGGCGTCGGCCGTCCCCGGGGCCTGGTCCAGCAAATCGCGGCAGGCCCGCTCGGCCAGATCGGCCCGCCCGGCCGCCAGCAGGCCGAGCGCCGCATCGAGGCTGGGGTGGCTGCTCATTCGATCGTTCCCTTCCCGCATTCCGTTCCAGCATGACCCGTCGGTCTTTACGGAGGTTTAATCGGCCGCGCCGCCGCAGTCACGCCCCGGCGGGCGGTTGACCCCGGGCGGCGGCTCGGCCATCCTCGCCCGATGGATGCGCCGCTTCACCCCCTTTCCGCCAGTGAACGACTCGACTGGCTGCGCCTGATCCGCAGCGAGAATGTCGGGCCGCGCACGTTCTTCCGGTTGCTGACCCGGTTCGGCTCGGCCGCCGCCGCGCTCGACGCCCTGCCCGCCCTGGCCCGCCAGGGCGGTCTGCGCCGGGCGATCCGGCTGTGCCCCAAGGCCGAGGCGGCGGCGGAGATCGCCGCGCTGGAGCGCACCGGCGCCCGCCTGATCGCCGCGATCGAGCCGGCCTATCCCCGCCCGCTGGCGGCGATCGAGGACGCGCCGCCGCTGCTGGCGGTGATCGGCGCCGTCTCGCTGCTGGAACGGCCGGCGGTGGCGCTGGTCGGCGCCCGCAACGCCTCGCTCAACGGCCGCAATTTCGCCCGCCGCCTCGCCGCCGATCTCGGCCGGGCCGGACTGGTGGTGACCAGCGGCTTGGCGCGCGGGATCGACACCGCCGCCCACGAGGGCGCGCTCGGCACCGGCACGGTGGCGGTGATGGCCGGCGGCGCCGACGTGGTCTATCCGCCGGAAAACCGGGATTTGTGGCAACGGATCGCCGAGGCCGGCGCGGTGGTGTCGGAAATGCCGCCCGGCACCGAGCCGCAGGCCCGCCACTTCCCCCGCCGCAACCGCATCATCTCCGGCCTGTCGCTCGGGGTGGTGGTGGTCGAGGCCAACACCCGCTCCGGCTCGCTGATCACCGCCCGCCTCGCCGCCGACCAGGGGCGCGAGGTGTTCGCGGTGCCGGGCTCGCCGCTCGATCCGCGCGCCGCCGGGCCGAACGACCTGCTGCGCCAGGGCGCCACCCTGACCGCCTCGGCCGACGACGTGCTGGCGGTGCTGTCCGACCGGCTGCGCCGCCCGCTGGCCGAGCCGGCCCGGGCCGGATTCACCCCCGCCGCCGGGCCGCCGCCGGACGAGGCCGAGCTGGCCGCCGCCCGCGCCGCAATCCTCGCCCTGATCGGTCCGGTGCCGGTGATGGTTGACGAAATCCTTCGCCAATGCCAATTCTCACCCTCCGTGGTGTCGTGGGTGTTGCTGGAGCTGGAACTGGCCGGCCGCCTCGACCGCCAACCCGGCAACCGGGTCGCGCTGCTGGTCGTCTGAAGCCGACGACCCCGCCAAGCTGATTGGATTCGGATGAAAGTCGTCGTCGTCGAGTCGCCGGCCAAGGCCAAGACCATCAACAAGTACCTGGGAAGCGATTTCCGGGTGCTGGCCTCGTTCGGTCATATCCGCGACCTGCCGGCGCGCGACGGATCCGTCCGCCCCGAGCAGGATTTCGCGATGGACTGGGAAATCGACCCCAAGTCCGAACGCCACGTCAAGGAAATCGCCAGCGCCGTCAAGGGCGCCGACCATCTGTTCCTCGCCACCGACCCCGATCGCGAGGGCGAGGCGATCTCGTGGCACGTCAAGCGGGTGCTCGACGAGCGCAAGGCGCTGAAGGGGGTCGAGGTCAAGCGGGTGGTGTTCAACGAGATCACCAAAAGCGCGGTGCTCGACGGCATCCGCAATCCGCGCGACATCGATCAGGAGCTGGTCGATGCCTATCTCGCCCGCCGCGCCCTCGATTATCTGGTCGGCTTCACCCTGTCGCCGGTGCTGTGGCGCAAGCTGCCGGGCTCGCGCTCGGCCGGGCGGGTGCAGTCGGTGGCGCTCAGGCTGATCTGCGAGCGCGAGGCCGAGATCGAGCGTTTCGTCGCCCGCGAATACTGGACCCTGACCGGCGATTTCCGCACCCCGAAGGGTGCGCTGCTGGCGGCCGGGCTGACCCATCTCGACGGCCGCAAGCTCGACAAGTTCGACCTCGGCAACCAAGCCCTCGCCCAGGCGGCCGAGGCGCGGGCCCAGGCCGCCCGCTACCGCGTCGCCGAGGTCGAGCGCAAGCGGGCCAAGCGCCATCCCTTCCCGCCCTTCACCACCTCGACCCTCCAGCAGGAGGCCAGCCGCAAGCTGCATCTGTCGGCGGCGCGGACGATGCAGATCGCCCAGCGCCTCTACGAGGGCATCGACCTCGGCGGCGAGACGGTCGGTCTGATCACCTACATGCGAACCGACGGCGTGCAGATGGCGGCCGAGGCGATCGCCGGCGCCCGCGCCGTGATCGGCGCCACCTGGGGCGGGCGCTATCTGCCCGACAGCCCGCGCCTCTACAAGACCAAGGCCAAGAACGCCCAGGAAGCGCACGAGGCGATCCGCCCGACCGACCTCGCCCGCCGCCCCGACCAGCTGGCCGGCGTGCTCGACCGCGACCAGCTCCGCCTCTACGAGCTGATCTGGAAGCGCACCCTGGCCAGCCAGATGGCCTCGGCCGAGCTTGATCAGGTCGCGGTGGACATCGAAAGCCTGGACAAGGCGCTGGTGTTCCGCGCCACCGGCTCGGTGGTGGTGTTCGACGGCTTCCTCACCCTCTACCGCGAGGACCGCGACGACAGCGACGAGGACGAGGCCGACCGGCTGCTGCCCGACGTCGCCCCGGCCGACCCGATGGGGCTCGAGGCGCTGCGGCCGGAGCAGCATTTCACCCAGCCGCCACCGCGCTTCACCGAAGCCAGTCTGGTCAAACGGCTGGAGGAACTGGGGATCGGCCGGCCCTCGACCTATGCCTCGATCATCTCGGTGTTGCAGGACCGCAATTACGTCCGGCTCGACCAGCGCCGCTTCGTCCCCGAGGATCGCGGCCGGCTGGTGACGGCGTTCCTCGAAAGCTTCTTCGGCCGCTACGTCGAATACAATTTCACCGCCGACCTCGAAAACCAGCTCGACGACATCTCGGGCGGGCGGATCGCCTGGCGCACCGTGCTCGAAGGGTTCTGGCAGGCATTCTCGGCCTCGGTCGAGGATACCCGCGACCTGCGCGTCGCCGAGGTGCTCGACGCCCTCGACGCCCTGCTCGGGCCGCATTTCTTCCCCGAGCGCGAGGATGGCGGCGACCCGCGCAGTTGCCCGACCTGCCATTCCGGCCGGCTGTCGCTCAAGCTCGGCAAGTTCGGCGCCTTCATCGGCTGCTCCGCCTATCCCGAATGCCGCTTCACCCGGCCGCTGACCACCGGGGCCGAGGGCGAGGAGGAAGCGCGCGAGGCCCCGCGCGAGCTGGGCACCGATCCGCAAACCGGGTTGCCGGTGACCCTGCGCAAGGGACCCTACGGGCCGTATGTCCAGTTGGGCGACGAGGCCAGCCTCGCCGCGCTGGCCGCCGCCGCCCCGGCCGAGCCCGACGCCGCCCCGGCCAAGGGCAAGAAGAAGGCGGCGCCGAAGAAGCCGAAGAAGGTGGCGGCGCCCAAGCCGAAGCGGGTGTCGCTCTATCGCGGCCTCGAGCCGGCCGACATCACCCTCGACGTCGCCTGCCGGCTGCTGGCCCTGCCGCGCGAATTGGGGATCCATCCCGACAGCCGCAAGCCGATCAGCGCCGGGGTCGGCCGTTTCGGCCCCTATCTGCTGCATGACGGGGTCTATCGCTCGCTGACCAAGGACGACGACGTCCTGACCATCGGCATGAACCGCGCGGTCGAGCTGCTGGCCCAGCCCAAGGGCGGCCGCGCCAGCGCGGCGCCGCTCAAGACGCTGGGCGAGCGCGACGGCAAGCCGGTCACCCTGCATGAGGGGCGCTACGGGCCCTATGCCTCGTGGAACGGCACCCACGCCACCCTGCCGAAGGGCAGCGCCCCCGACGAGGTGACGCTGGAGGCGGCGCTGGGGCTGATCGACGCCAAGGCGGCCAAGGCGCCGGCGGCGAAAGGTCCGGCGGCGAAGAAAGCCGCGCCGCGCAAGGCGGCGGCCAAGAAGGCGGCACCGGCCGGGGACGAGTCCGAGGCGGCCCAGCCCAAGCCGGCGGCGAAGAAGAAGGCCACCACCACCAGGGCCAAGAAGGCCTGAACGGCCGAGAGGCGCCGCCTCTCGGCGCTCTCCGCGCAGGGCCAGAGGCCCTGCGAACCCAGGGGGGAGAAGCGGGATGAGCGAGACCGTCCGCCCGGGGGCGGTGCTGACCATTCCCCCCGGCGTGCCATTCGTCGATCGGCTGGCCGCCCTGCTGCTGGCCGAGGCCGGCGACGATCCGCTGACCCTGGCCGGGATGGAGGTGCTGCTGCCCAACCGGCGCGCCTGCCGCGCCCTGGCCGATGCCTTCCTGCGCCAGAGCGGCGGCCGGCCGGTGCTGCTGCCCCGGCTGCATCCGCTCGGCGACCTCGAGTCCGACGATCCCGCCGATCCGGGCGATCTCGCCCCGGTGCTGCCGGCGCTGGAGCGGCGTCTCAGCCTGACCCGGCTGGTGCTGGCCTTCGCCGCCGGTCAGGACGGGCCGCCGCCGCCGCCCGATCAGGCGGCAAGGCTGGCGACCGAGCTGGGGCGGCTGCTCGACGAGATCGCGGCGGAGCGGCTCGACCCGGCCGGACTCGACCGGCTGGTACCCGAGGACCACGCCACCCACTGGCAGGTGACCCTGCGCTTCCTCGCCATCGTCACCAAGCTGTGGCCGGGCATCCTGGCCGAACGCGGCGCGATCGACCCGGCCGAGCGGCTCAATCATGCCGTCGCCGCCCGGCTGGCGGCCTGGGCGGCGCGGCCGCCGGCCCATCCGGTGATCGCCGCCGGCACCACCGGCTCCCATCCGGCGGTGGCCGACCTGCTCGCCGCGATCGCCCGCCTGCCCCAGGGCCGGGTGATCCTGCCCGGGCTCGATCTCGGCGGCGACGCGGCCAGTTGGGACGCGCTCGACCCGACCCATCCCCAATACGGGCTGAAGGCACTGCTGGCGCGGATCGGGATCGACCGCGCCGCCGTCGTTCCGCTCGACGGGGCGGACGGGCCCCGCCCGGACCGGGTCCGGCTGGCGACCGAGGCGCTGCGCCCCGCCGCCACCTGCGAGGCATGGCGCGACCTCGGCCCGGTGCCGGCCGAGGCGCTGGCCGGAGTGACCCGGCTCGACGCCCCCGGCCCGCGCGAGGAGGCGGGGGCGATCGCCCTGATGCTGCGCCGGGCACTGGACGAGGAGGGCCGCACCGCCGCCCTGGTCACCCCCGACCGCGCCCTGGCCCGCCGCGTCGCCGACGAACTGGGGCGGTGGGGCATCCGCATCGACGATTCCGCCGGCCGGCCGCTCGACCTGACCGAGCCCGGCACCTTCCTGCGCCTGACCGCGCGGATGGTGGCGGAACGCTTCGCCCCGGTCGAGACCCTGGCCTGCCTCAAGCATCCGCTGGCGGCGGGCGGGCGCTCGCCCGCCGGCTTCCGCGCCCTGGTGCGCCGGCTCGAAACCGCGGCGCTGCGCGGCCCCCGCCCGGCCCCCGGTCTGGCCGGACTGCGGCGCGGGGTCGAGGATCCGGCGCTGCTGACCCTGCTCGACGATCTCGACCTGATCACCGCCCCGTTCGCCGCCGCGCTGGCGGCGGCCGAGACCGATCTCGCCACCCTGGCCCGCGCCCATTTCGAATGCGCCGAGGCGCTGGCCGACGCCAAGGACGCCCCCGGCCCGGCCCGGCTGTGGGCGGGCGAGGCCGGCGAGGCCGCCGCCCGCTTCGCCGCCGAACTGACCGAGGCCGCCCCGGCGCTGGGGCCGCTGGCCGGGCGCCATTACCCGGCGCTGTTCGAGGAATTGCTGGCGGGGGTGGTGGTGCGCTCGGCCTGGGAGACCCATCCCCGCCTGCACATCTGGGGCCCGCTCGAAGCCCGGCTGCAACAGCCCGACCTGCTGATCCTGGGGGGGCTCAACGAGGGCACCTGGCCGGCGGCGGTCGAGGCCGACCCGTGGATGAGCCGGCCGATGCGCGCCGCCTTCGGCCTGCCGCCGGCCGAGCGGCGGATCGGCCTCGCCGCCCATGATTTCGTCCAGGGCTTCGCCGCCGCCGAGGTGGTGCTGACCCGGGCGCAGCGGGTCGAGGGCACGCCGACGGTGCCGTCGCGCTGGCTGACCCGGCTCGACGCGGTGCTGGCGGCCCACCGCCAGATCTGGCCCGACGACGGCCGCGACTGGCTGGCGTGGCACGACCGGCTCGACCGCCCGGCCGCCTGGGTGCGGCCGCAGCCGCCCGCCCCCTGCCCGCCGCTGGCGGCGCGGCCGCGCCGGCTGTCGGTGACCGAGATCGAGACCTGGATGCGCGATCCCTACGCGATCTATGCCCGCCACGTCCTCGGGCTGGTCGCGCTCGACCCGATCGATGCCGATCCCGGCGCCGCCGACTATGGCAGCATGGTCCATCTCGCCCTCGAACGCTTCCTGCGCACCTTCCCCGACCACCTGCCGCCCGACCCCGCCGCCGCCCTGCGCGCGATCGGTGCCGAGGTGTTCGCCGAGGCGGTGGCCTCGCCGGCGGTGTGGGCGTTCTGGTGGCCGCGCTTCGTCGCCATCGCCGGCTGGGTCGCCGGGCGCGAGACCGCCCGCCGCCCCGAACTGGCGTCGAGCCACCCCGAACTGCGCGGCGCGCTGCGGCTGGCGGCCCCGGCCGGCCCGTTCACCCTGGTGGCCAAGGCCGACCGGATCGACCGCCGCCATGACGGCAGCCTCGACCTGATCGATTACAAGACCGGCCAGCCGCCGACCGCGCGCGAGGTCGCCGCCGGCTATGCCCCGCAATTGCCGCTGGAAGCGGCGATCGCCCGCGCCGGCGGCTTCGCCGACCTGCCCGCCGCCCCCCCCGCCCGCCTGCTCTACTGGCGCCTGGGCGGCGGCGAGCCGGCCGGCGAGGAACGCCTCGCCGGCGCCGACGCCGCCGCCCTGGCCGAGGCCGCGCTCGACGGCCTGCGGGCGCTGATCGCCACCTACGACGACCCGGCCACCCCCTACCCGGCCCGTCCCCACCCCGATTACGCCCCGCGCTATTCCGACTATCTCCACCTCGCCCGGGTGCGGGAATGGTCGAGCGGCGGCGCCGAGGAGTAACCCAACCGACGGGTTCCAAGGGCCTTGCGGCCCTGGGCGGGTGCGGGCAGAGCCCGCCTTTTCCTTGGCGAACCGCCGGTTTTTGCTAAGCTGCCCCCGCCCTCGGATCACCAAAGGAGTGCGAAGGATGCGAATCGCGATCGCGGTGCTGGCCCTGGCCTGGCTGTGGCCGGCGGTGGCCGGGGCCCAGGCCGTCACCGACCAGTCGATGATGGTCAACCGGGCGCTGACCACGGTCGAACGCCTGCGCAGCGTGCCCGACATGGAGGATTCGATCGCCCAGTTGCTGCCCCGGGCGCGGGGCGCGCTGATCGTGCCCGATCTGGTCAAGGGCGGCTTTCTGCTCGGCGCCCAGTACGGCACCGGGGTGCTGCTGGTGCGCGACCGCGACGGACGCTGGAGCGGCCCGGCATTCTATTCGATCGCCGCCGGCAGTTTCGGGTTGCAGATCGGCCTACAGGACGCCGAGGCGTTCTACATCATCATGACCGATGGCGGCCTCGACGCGGTGGTCAACAACCAGTTCAAGGCCGGGGCCAGCGCCGGGGTGGCGGTGACGGTGGTGGGCGCGGGGGCCGAGGCGGCGACCACCACCCATGCCGGGGCCGACATCTACGCCTTTTCCCGCGCGGTCGGGCTGTATGGCGGGCTGACGCTGGACGGGGCGGGGATCCTGCCGCGCCATTCCTGGAACGCCGCCTATTACGGCGGCAATCCGACCCCGCGCCAGATCCTGTTCGAGCATGCGGCCGACAGCCCGCAGGCCGACCGGCTGCGGGGCAGTCTGACCCCCTGAGGGGGGAAATCGATCATCCGAGGAAAAAGCCCCCCGGCGGGGGGGAAAGCCGGCGGCGGGCCGGCTCAGTGGCGGAACATCGGCCGGCGCCAGCGCGGACGGCGGCGGCAGGCCACCAGCAGCGCCGCGCCGAAGCCGCCGACCACCACCCAGGCCGGCAGATCCAGCACCATCGCCTGCACGCTGTCGAACAGCGACCGCCCGGACTCGGCGGTATCGGGACTGTGCCCGGCCAGCAACAGGACGAAATCCGCGGTGACCAGCCCGACATAATCCTGCGGGCCGAGCGCCATCACCGCGTCGGCAGAGGCCATGATGACGGCGAGGCCAACCAGCAGCCACCCCGTCACACGTCCGAAGAGCATGCTATCCCCCTGGGTAGGAATGGGTTCAAATTGTCGCGATGCGTGAGGTTTGCGCTCGGGCCGCGCCAAATTCAACAGTTTTTCGGCGCCCTTATCCATGCGTATTGCGCGTGTCACCGCCTCGTATATTCCGGCCTCGCCAAAGCGGGGGTTTTTTGCGATGGTGCCGGGCATGAGCGATCCTGGGTCACCCCTGTTCCTCGGCCGGCGGCTGCTCTGCCGACGCGGCGGCCGCAACGTCTTCGCCGGCCTCGATTTCGCCCTCGCGGCCGGGGGGGCCCTGCTGCTGCTCGGCCCCAACGGCGCCGGCAAGTCGAGCCTGCTGCGGATCCTCGCCGGGCTGCTGAAGCCGGCCGGCGGCCAGTTGGCCTGGGCCGGCCAGGACGTCACCGAGGATCCCGAGGCCCATGCCGGCCGCTGCCACTATCTCGGCCATCACGACGCGGTCAAACCGGTGCTGACCGTCGCCGAGATGGTGCGGTTCTGGGCCCGGCTGCACCATGACGACCCCCTCGTCGCCGACCGCGCCACCCTGGCCGCGCTCGACCGCTTCGGCCTCGCCCATCTCGCCGACATGCCGGGGCGGATGCTGTCGGCCGGGCAGAAGCGGCGGGTCAACCTCGCCCGCCTGCTGGCGGCGCCGAGCCCGCTGTGGCTGCTCGACGAGCCGACCACCGCGCTCGACCGCGCCTCGATCGCGGTGCTGGAGGGGGTGCTGGCCGAACATCGCGCCGGCGGCGGGCTGGTGGTGCTGTCGACCCACGCCGACATCGCCCTGCCCGACGCCACCGTGCTGCGGCTCGACCGCTTCGCCCCGGCGCCCGAGGCGGAGGACCTGCCATGAGCCGTTTTCTCGACGTGGTCCGCCGCGACCTCCGCCTCGCCCTGCGCCAGGGGACCGACAGCGTGATGGTGGTGACCTTCTTCATCCTGACCGTGGTGCTGTTCCCGTTCGGGATCGGCCCCGAGACCAACCTGCTGGAGCGGGTGTCGGCCGGGGTGCTGATGGTCACCGCCCTGCTGGCGGCGATGCTGTCGCTCGACCGGCTGTTCCAGGCCGATTACGAGGACGGCTCGCTCGAACTGCTGGTGCTGACCCCGGCGCCGCTGGAGGTGGTGGTGGCGGCCAAGATGCTGGCCCACTGGCTGACCACCGGCCTGCCGCTGCTGGCGGTGGCGCCGCTGCTGGCGGTGCTGCTGCACCTGCCGGCCGAGGGCTTCGTCCCGCTGCTGGCGGCGATGGCGCTGGCGACCCCGATCCTGTCGCTGATCGGCGGCATCGGCGCCGCTTTGGTGCTGGGGGCGCGGCGCGGCGGGGTGCTGCTGTCGCTGCTGGTGCTGCCGCTTTACATCCCGGTGCTGATCTTCTCGGTCGGCGCGATCGACGCCGCCGGCCAGGGGCTCGACGCCGCGCCGCACCTGCTGATCCTGGGCGGGATCCTGGTCGCCGCGCTGGTGCTGGCGCCGTGGGTCGCCGCCGCCGCGCTGCGGCAGGCGGTGGAATAGAGGGAATCAGCCCAGCGGCAGGGCGCTGGCGGCGACGCGACGGCGGCCGCGCCGGGCCGCCTCGACATAGGGCCGCATCTCGGCGTCGCCGCGGGTGATGTGGAACACCAGCCAGGTCGCCAGCGAATCCCCCAGCGTGCGCAGGATGCCGGCGCGGATCTGGTCGCAGCCGCTGGAAAAATGGGCCAGCACCGCGTCGAGCCGCTTCAGCAGCATCTGGTGGCCGAGCCGGTGGCCGTCGAGATCGGGAAAGCCGATCGCCCGTTGCAACGCTTCCTCGCGCTGGAAATGGGCGCGGCACAGATCCCGCAGCTGGGCGATGGTGGCCTCGACCCCGGGGCCGGCGGCAGGACGGGCGGTCACCGCGTCGAGCCGGCCGATCAGCGCCATCATCGCGCGATGATCGGCGTCGATGGCGTCATCGCCGATGGCGAAGGAGTCCTTCCAGGCGATCGGCATCGTCCCCCCACGGCTCCAGACATGCCCGATTTTTGACTATACGCCACCACCACCGCGTGAGTAAAGCCACTTCGCACTCTTCCGGCCCGGCTCTGGTCTTTGCGGCAGGATTGTGGTAGTGGATCGAAAGCAGGGGTTCGCTGAGTGCGGTGCCCGGAGCGGAGCCTGTCGGGGCCCCGTCCCCGACCGCGGGTCAACCAGAGGTGACGTCGTGACCGAAAATCGATCCAATCGCCGCGCCATCGCGCGTTTCGCCGCCTCGCTGCTGGTCCTGGCCATGGCCGCCGGCTGCGCCACCCCGCCGCCCGACTCGGATCCCGAGGCGGTCGCCGAATGGGAGCAGGTCAACGACCCGATCGAGCCGTTCAACCGGGCGATGTTCGATTTCAACGACACGCTCGACACCTACGCCATCCGCCCGGTGGCCGAGGGGTACCGCACCTATGTGCCGGAATTCCCGCGCGAGCGGATCCACGATTTCCTCTCCTACCTGCATTCGCCGCTGATCTTCGTCAACGACGTGCTCCAGGGCGAGAGCGACCGCGCGGTGCAGACCTTCTTCCGCGCCGCCTTCAACACCACCTTCGGCCTGCTCGGCCTGATCGACTTCGCCTCCGCCGCCGGCATCCCGGCGCATGAGGAGGATTTCGGCCAGACCCTGGCGGTGTGGGGCATCGGCGAGGGTCCCTATCTGGTGCTGCCGCTGCTGGGCCCGTCCAACCCGCGCGACGCCTTCGGCATGGCGGTCGAGAGCTACGCCGACCCGCTCAGCATCACCCTGTCCAACATCCATTACGGCGAGGTCGGCTGGGCCCGCACCGCCCTCGACGGGCTCGACCGCCGCACCGCGATGATCGAACCGCTCGACGACGTCAAGCGCACCTCGCTCGATTACTACGCCTCGCTGCGCTCGCTCTACCGTCAGCACCGCGCCGCTGAAATCTCCAACGGCCACGATCAGACGCCGTTCGGCGCGCGGCCCTCTTCGGAAACCACGCCCAAATGATTTCCCGTCGCCCCGTCCTGTTGGCCGCCCTCGGCCTGCTCGCCTCGCTGGCGGTCCCGTTCGTCTCTCCCGCCCGCGCCGATACCGGCGCCGAGGCCTCGGCCTTCGTCACCCATCTGGCCGACGGCGCGATGCAG
Organism: Phaeospirillum tilakii; assembly: GCF_042683125.1. Classification (NCBI taxonomy): domain Bacteria; kingdom Pseudomonadati; phylum Pseudomonadota; class Alphaproteobacteria; order Rhodospirillales; family Rhodospirillaceae; genus Phaeospirillum; species Phaeospirillum tilakii. Next base: position 38,865 of record NZ_JBHUIY010000012.1, on the reverse strand, counting down.
GCGATGGTCGGCAAGGGCGTGTCCGACCAGGAGCGCGCCAGCCGGTTCCGCACCCTGTTCACCACCGATGTCGATCTCGCCGACATCGGCCGCCGCGTCCTCGGCCGTTACTGGCGTCAGGCCAACCCCGACCAGCAGAAGGAATTCCTTCAGCTGTTCGAGGATGTGGTGGTGCTGACCTGGTCGACCCGCTTCAAGGATTACGGCGGCGACCTCCATCACGTCATCACCGGCACGATCGACGACGGCGATCGCGGCGTGACGGTGTCGTCGCGGGTCGACCGCGAACGTCAGGCCCCGGTCAACCTGCAATGGCGGCTGAAGCGGACCGAAGGCGGTTTCCGCGTGGTCGATCTGATCGTCGAGGGCACCTCGATGGCGGTGACCTATCAGTCGGAATATGCCTCGGTGATCCGGGCCAGCGGCGACCGCATCGACGGCCTGCTGTCGGCCCTGCGCGCCAAGGTCGCCGAACTGCGCACCCCGCCGGCTCCCTGAGCCCGAGACGCCGGGGCGAAGGGCTCAGCCCGCCGCCCCGGCCGGCGACGGGGCGAAGGCGCGCAGCATGGTGTCCACCGCCGCCGCCACCGCCTGATCGATCGAGCTTCCCTCCGGCTGCGGCAGGCCGAGCAGGGTGCGCATGAACAGGTCGGCCCGCAGCATGCCGGTGAACAGATCGGCCATCCGCCACGGATCCTCGACCGCCAGCAGGCCGCGCCGGCCGAGATCGACCAGCATCCGCGCGATCTCGGCCTTGCCGGTGCCGGGACCGGATTCGTAGAAGGCCCGGGCCAGCTCGGGCTGACGCGGCGCCTCGGCGGTGACCAGCCGGTAGACCGCCAGCGTATCGGGCTGCAACAGCAATTCCAGCAGACGGCGGCCGACCATCGTCAGGGTGGCGCGGGCGTCGAGCGCCGGCCCGACCGGGGCAAAGGTGCGGTTGCGCTCGCAGCGGGCGCGGATCACCGCGCCGAACAGGTCATCCTTGTCGGTGAAATGGGCGTAGATCGTCGCCTTCGACACCCCGGCGCGGGCGGCCACCGCATCCATGCTGGCGGCGGCATAGCCCTGCTCGAGGAACACCGCGCAGGCGGCGTCGAGAATGGCATCGCGTTTGGCCGCGGAACGGGCGCAACGGGTCGAGACAGGCATTCCACCTCCGGACGTGATGGGCCGACCCTACCCCATCCGCTTGGACCGGGGAAAGGCCACAGCGGCGGCGCGGGCGGTTTTCCCGCCCCGTCCCCGCTTGCGAGGGCCGCGAACCCCGCCATATCTTTGCCATCAAGCGAAGGATCCGCCGGCCGCCGCAGCCGGGGCGGGTGGATCCGGTCGAGGCGGAGAGACCCCATGGACTTCGAGAAATTCACCGAACGCTGCAAGGGCTTCATCCAGGCGGCGCAGACCCTGGCCCTGCGTTCCAATCACCAGTTCCTCACCCCCGAGCACCTCGCCCAGGTGCTGCTGGCCGACAAGGAGGGGCTGGCCGCCAACCTGATCCGCGCCGCCGGGGGCGACCCGGCCAAGGCGCTGAAGGGGATCGAGGCGGCGCTGGCCAAACTGCCCAAGGTCGAGGGCGCCGGGGCCGGGATGCATCTCTCGACCGAACTGGCCCGCCTGCTCGATCAGGCGGTGCAGTTGGCCGACAAGGCCGGCGACAGCTACGTCACCGCCGAACGGCTGCTGCTGGCGCTGACGCTGGCCACCGGCAGCCCGACGGCCAAGGCGCTGGCCGAGGCCGGCATCACCCCCCAGGGCCTCAACCACGCCATCGAACAATTGCGCAAGGGCCGCAAGGCGCAGAGCCCGTCGGCCGAGGACGGCTATGACGCGCTCAAGAAATACGCCCGCGACCTGACCCAGGCGGCGCGCGACGGCAAGCTCGATCCGGTGATCGGCCGCGACGAGGAGATCCGCCGCACCATCCAGGTGCTGGCCCGGCGCACCAAGAACAACCCGGTGCTGATCGGCGAGCCCGGCGTCGGCAAGACCGCGATCGTCGAGGGCCTCGCCAACCGCATCGTCAACGGCGACGTGCCCGAGGCGCTGAAGAACAAGCGGCTGCTGGCGCTCGACCTCGGCGCGATGGTGGCCGGAGCCAAGTTCCGTGGCGAATTCGAGGAGCGCCTCAAGGCGGTGCTGACCGAGATGGCCTCGGCCAATGGCGAGATCATCCTGTTCATCGACGAGATGCACACCCTGATCGGCGCCGGCGCGGCCGAGGGCTCGATGGACGCCTCCAACCTGCTGAAGCCGGCGCTGGCGCGCGGCGAGCTGCATTGCGTCGGCGCCACCACCCTCAACGAATACCGCAAGCATGTCGAAAAGGACGCGGCGCTGGCCCGGCGCTTCCAGCCGGTGTTCGTCGCCGAGCCGGGAGTCGAGGACACCATCTCGATTCTGCGCGGCCTCAAGGAGAAGTACGAGCTGCACCACGGGGTGCGGATCGCCGACGGCGCGCTGGTGGCGGCGGCGACCCTGTCGAATCGCTACATCACCGACCGCTTCCTGCCCGACAAGGCGATCGATCTGGTCGATGAGGCCGGCTCGCGCCTCAGGATGCAGATCGATTCCAAGCCCGAGGCGCTCGACGAACTCGACCGCCGCATCATCCAGCTCAAGATCGAGCGCGAGGCGCTGCGCAAGGAGAGCGATCCCGCCTCGCGCGACCGCCTCGCCAAGCTGGAGGAGGAATTGCCCCGGCTGGAACAGCAGTCGGTCGAGCTGACCGAACGCTGGCGGGCGGAGAAGGACCAGCTCGCCTCCTCGACCAAGGTCAAGGAGCGGCTGGAGGCGGCCCGGCTGGAGCTGGCCAATGCCGAGCGCGCCGCCAACTGGGCCCGGGCCGGCGAACTGAAATTCGGGGTGATCCCCGACCTCGAACGCGAGCTGGAAAGCGGCGGCGAGGGCCAGCGGATGGTGACCGAATCCGTCACCGAAGAGCACATCGCCCAGGTGGTGTCGCGCTGGACCGGGATTCCGGTCGAGAAGATGCTGGCCGGCGAGCGCGACAAGCTGCTGACGATGGAGGACAAGCTCCGCACCCGGGTGGTCGGCCAGGACGAGGCGCTGCGGGCGGTGGCCGACGCGGTGCGGCGCTCGCGCGCCGGGTTGCAGGACCCCAACCGGCCGATCGGCTCGTTCCTGTTCCTCGGCCCGACCGGCGTCGGCAAGACCGAACTGACCAAGGCGCTGGCCGAGTTCCTGTTCGACGACGAGCAGGCGATGGTGCGGATGGACATGTCGGAATACATGGAGAAGCACTCGGTCGCCCGGCTGATCGGCGCCCCTCCCGGCTATGTCGGCTATGAGGAGGGCGGCGCGCTGACCGAGGCGGTGCGGCGGCGGCCCTATCAGGTGATCCTGTTCGACGAGATCGAGAAGGCCCACCCCGACGTGTTCAACGTCCTGCTCCAGGTGCTGGATGACGGCCGGCTGACCGACGGCCAGGGCCGGGTGGTCGATTTCCGCAACAGCCTGATCGTGCTGACCTCCAACCTCGGCGCCGAGATCCTCGCCAACCAGGAGGAAGGCCAGGAGACCAACGCGGTGCGCGGCCCGGTGATGGAGATGGTGCGCGCCGCCTTCCGCCCCGAACTGCTCAACCGCATCGACGAGATCCTGCTGTTCCGCCGGCTCGGCCGCGCCGACATGACCGGGATCGTCGAGATCCAGCTCGCCCGCCTGCGCAGGCTGCTGGCCGACCGCAAGATCAGCATCGATCTCGACGCGGCGGCCGAGGCCTGGCTGGCCGAGCGCGGCTACGACCCGGTCTATGGCGCCCGGCCGCTGAAGCGGGTGATCCAGCGCACCCTGCAAACCCCGCTGGCCGGGATGTTGCTGGAAGGAGCGGTCAAGGACGGCGACACCGTCACGGTGTCGGCGGCCGAAGGAGGCCTGTTGATCAACGGACGCTCGGCCGGGGCCGACGATTAATCAAACGCATCGCCCCGCCTTTCTGCGCGTCATGGCTGCTTCTTTCAGGAGGGCGGGGCGACATTTTATGCAAATTAGCGGTTGCATCTCCCTGCAATGTCAGGCTAACATACTGTATGTGTAATTTTTCTGTAGCGATTCTAGGCAATGAGTACAATATTCCTTATAATATTTGCTTTTTTTGCGTTCATCTCCGCATGGTTGTTCGCGCTTGCGGTCATGCTGATTCGGGGAGACGACGGGGAATATGAACGCAATCGGCAACGATCCGGCTCTTGGTGGCAAGCGATAAAAGGGGCCATCCCCTCTCGGCCTGATGGATGCCGTGACTTCCGAGTGGCGGCGGGCATTGCCATTGATCGCACACGGAATGTGTGGGTTGAACAGGGGCGCCTGTCGTCCGAAGCCATCTCGGCGATTCTAAAGAAGTCCTAAGTTTTTTATTAACGACATTCGCGTCCGCCGATCAAACGATCAGCGGCGATGATGGGGTCTATTCTTGTCGACATGTCCTCCAAAAATTTTTTCTGCTTTCAGGGGCTGGGTCCCCACGGTGTCTGGGCGCTTGTCGTTTAGCGTTCTCGGCGCGAGTCGGAGTACACCAAGGGCAGAGAGAATCAGTATTGATTGCCAAGGCGAGCATTACGTTCTAGTCCGGCAAAGAAGAAAAACGGCGGATAATGCCATACCTTTCTTTCAGAACGACGGAAGCCTTTTGTTTTTGCTGATAGCATCAACAAAAGGAGGAGCCAAAGGCAAAGCTCCTCGGGAAGACGGAGAGGCTGAATTCCTCTGCGGAAAAGTTTTTGTCTACCAGCGCTCGATCACCACCAACAAGCCTCGCGTCTTTAGGGTACTTGGCCGAGAAATAAAAATCCCACTTATTAAAGAAAAAATAAAAAGCTTTCCTTATGTCCAGGACGTATGGAATAAAAATGCCGTTAAAATTAATGAAATAACCGAGAACTGTCTTAAAAAAAGCATCCCACCTCGCGGGTGCCATTGCCCATTTGATGTAAATTACAACGAAACAATACAAAAACTTGCCGGCAACGAGTCAAGCGGGTGTCTTCCCGTCGCTGTGGCTGACATTACGATTTCAAGATCTGGAACAACGGACATAAATTTTAACATCTCGCTTTCTGAAAGAGAAAACGTTCCAAAATTCGAGAGCGAAGACCTGAAAGGAAAATATATAAGAATAATCTCCGCGCAGATTTTCTTCTTTATAAAAGATGTATCACACAATCACCAGCACCATCACCATGGGACTGACACCATGTCAGATATTTATCCCGTGGAGAACGACGAACAATCCGAAATTGGATGGAGGCAAAGCGTTCTATACAACATGTACAGAGCAGTAATAGAATCAAAGCGCGGTGGAGAATTCATAAATTATTATGACTGTATTGGCATTATTTCTTACGCGAAAACATTTAGAATTATTTGCCAGAGGGAGCTCACGCCGGCAGATATGAAGTGTATACCAGAATACAATGAGAAGGAGCTTTGCCAAAGCCTAGCAGCATCGGCCGAAAGAAAGAAAGGCATATTCAGCTGCAACAAAGACGCGAAGACCAATGCAGCCGCATTAACAATCGCAATTTCGGCATTAATTCTTTCATGGCTTAGCACTTTACGAAATTCAAAATGGTTATCTGACCAAGCCCTTCCGGAATATGTCATGGCTATTGCCAATTACTGGATAAAAGAACCAACGATATCGATGATCATTACTGTATCGTCTGCGCTGGCGATAGCCAAGGCCATTAACAAAACCAATCAGGTGTACGAGTCAAAGGCTGACGTCCTCTTATTAAGAATACTTCAATCACTACCAAAGAAAGCGGCTGTAATATTCCTATTGTTACTTTTTACAATATCCTCAACGACAACCCTCGCCGCTCTCAGCGTCGTCCTCATAGGCTGGAATGAGGCCATCTCAAGTCTGCAAGCGATCTTAATCGGCTTTCATCCATAAACGAGTCCTCCCGTCCCGCGCGCCGTGGCGTGACAGCGGCGAAAATCGCTCTATACTGCGCCTCCGAATTCACATCCCCCCATCACGGAGAGGCGTTGCCATGAAGGGCGAAGTCAACAAGGTGGTGCTGGCCTATTCCGGCGGCCTCGACACCTCGGTCATCCTGCGCTGGTTGCAGGAGCAGTATGGCTGCGAGGTGGTGACCTTCACCGCCGATCTCGGCCAGGGCGAGGAGCTGGAGCCGGCCCGCGCCAAGGCCCGCCTGATGGGCATCAAGGAAGAGAACATCTTCATCGACGATCTGCGCGAGGAATTCGTCCGCGACTTCGTCTTCCCGATGTTCCGCGCCAATGCCCTCTATGAAGGGGTCTATCTGCTCGGCACCTCGATCGCCCGGCCGCTGATCGCCAAGCGCCAGATCGAGATCGCCAAGCAGGTCGGCGCCGACGCCGTCGCCCATGGCGCCACCGGCAAGGGCAACGATCAGGTCCGGTTCGAGATCGGCTATTACGCGCTGAAGCCCGACATCAAGGTGATCGCGCCGTGGCGGCTGTGGGACCTGACCAGCCGCACCAAGCTGATCGAGTTCGCCGAAAAGCACCAGATTCCGATCGCCAAGGACAAGCGCGGCGAGGCGCCCTATTCGACCGACGCCAACCTGCTGCACATCTCCTACGAGGGCAAGGCGCTGGAAGATCCGTGGGTCCAGCCCGACGAGGAGATGTTCACCCGCTCGGTCAGCCCGGAAAAGGCCCCCGACACCCCCACCTACATCGAGATCGAGTTCGAGAACGGTGACGCGGTGGCGATCGACGGCGAGCGCCTCAGCCCGGCCGCGCTGCTGACCCGGCTCAACCAGCTGGGCGGGGCCAACGGCATCGGCCGGCTCGATCTGGTCGAGAACCGCTTCGTCGGCATGAAGTCGCGCGGCGTCTATGAAACCCCCGGCGGCAGCATCCTGATCGTCGCCCACCGCGCGATCGAGAGCCTGACCCTCGACCGTGGCGAGGCGCACCTCAAGGACGACCTGATGCCGCGCTATGCCGAGCTGATCTACAACGGCTTCTGGTTCGCCCCCGAGCGCATCGCCATCCAGACCATGATCGACAAGGTGTCGGAGAATGTCTGCGGCACCGTGCGGCTCAAGCTGTTCAAGGGCGTCGCCAGCGTGGTCGGCCGCAAGTCGCCGAAGTCGCTCTACCGCATGGACTATGTCACCTTCGAGGAGGACAGCGTCTACGACCAGCGCGACGCCCAGGGCTTCATCAAGCTGAACGCCCTGCGGATGCGTCTGGCCAAGATGGCGCGGGGCTGACCGCCCGCTTCCCGCCCCGCCCCGCCCGGCCGCGCGCCGGACGGGGCGGTCCCATGTTTCCCTCGCGTCACGACAACGGACGGGCCGCCAGATGAGAAACAGACGTCGCCGCACCGGACGCGGCCGCCGTTCCGGATCCGCCACCGCCATCGCGGTGGGGCTGGTCCTGGCCGTGCTGCTGGCCGAAGCGGCCGCCCGGATCGCCTATCCGCGCTGGACCGAATTCAACGATCGCCGCTTCCAGGACCACGCCTCGATCGAGGGACGGCGGCTGACCGTCGGCAAGCCCGGCTTCGACGGCTGGTTCGCCCAGAACAACGGCGAATTCCGCGTCCCGATCCGGCTCAACGCCGCCGGCCTGCGCAACGATGACCCGGTCGAGGCCGCCGACGGCCGGCTGTGGGCGGTGGGCGATGCCTTCACCTTCGGCTGGGGCGTGCCGCGCGACGAGACCTTCGCCGCCATCGCCGCCGCCAAGCTGGGCTGGGACTGGTACGACATCGCCAGCCCGATCGCCGACCTCGAGGACGACCGCGCCCTGCTGCGCCGGATCCCGGCGACCGCCCGCCCCCGCGCGGTGGTGCTGGGCCTGTCGGTCGAGGACGATCTGCGCCTCTATCCCACCGGCTCCGACGCGACCCGGCCGTCGCTGCATGGCGGCTGGCTGCGGGCCAAGCACGTCCTGATCGAGCGGTCGGCCTTCTACAACCTGATCGTCCACAGCCTGAAGCGGATGGACCGGCTCAACCGGCTGCTGACCGATCTGCGGCTGGTCGAGCCGGCCAACCAGGCCCCGCCGGCGATCGCCGACGGCCAACTCGCCGCCGTGCTCGATTCGAGCGCCGACGAGGTCGCCCGCCTGCGCGCCCAACTGGGACCGGAGGTGCCGCTGACGGTGCTGCTGATCCCCGCCCGGGCCGAGCTGCGCGACGGCGACCCGCAGGCCCGCCGCCAGCGCCAGGGCATCGCCGAACGCCTGACCGCCCGGGGCATCGCCGTGGTCGATCCGTTCGACTCCCTCGCCCCCGAGGGAATCGCCGAGGTCCATTTCCCCCATGACGGCCATTGGTCGCCGCTGGCCCACCGCCTTGCCGGCGAAGCGCTGGCCCGCGCCCTGGCCCAGCCCTAAAGCGGGTTCGAAGGGCCCGTGGCCCTGCGCGGAGAGCGTCGAGAGGCAGCGCCTCTCGACCCCCCTGCCGCCGCCTAAGCCTTCAACTTGTAGCCGGTCGCCAGCATCCGGTAGGTCAGCCCGAGCAGCAGCAGGTTGGCCCCGACCATCACCGCGACCCCGGCCATGACCGGCCCGTCGGCATGGTCGATGAAGCCGTAGCGGAAGCCGTCGATCATGTAGAAGAACGGATTGGCCAGCGCCACCGCGTGCAGGTCGGGCGGCAGCCGGTCGATCGAATAGAAGGTGCCGGACAGGAACGACAGCGGGGTGACCAGGAAGTTGGTCACCGCCGCCATGTGATCGAACTTGTCGGCCCACAGCCCGGCGATCATCCCGAGCAGCGACAGCATCAGCGACCCGGCCACGGCGTGGAACAGGATCAGCCCGGGATGGGGAAAGGACAGCGGCACGAACAGCGCCATCGTCGCCGTCACCGCCACCCCGACCGCCAGCCCGCGCGCCACCCCGCCGGCGGCGATCGCGGCGGTCATCTCGCCGGCCGACAGCGGCGGCATCAGCATGTCGACGATGTTGCCCTGGACCTTGGCGATGATCAGCGACGAGGAGGTGTTGGAGAAGGCGTTCTGGACCATCGCCATCATCACCAGCCCGGGGGCGAGGAATTCGAGGAACGGCACCCCGGCGACCCGGGTCGCCACCGGCCCCAGCGCCAGCGCGAACACGGCGAGGAACAGCAGGGTGGTCACCACCGGGGCCAGGATGGTCTGGAAATGGACCTTGAGGAAACGCCGGACCTCCTTCATGAACAGGGTCCAGGTGCCCAGCCAGTTGACCGCGCCGTAGCGACGGGGGCTGGGGGCCAGACAGGACGGGTTGGGATCGTCTTTCATCGCAGGATCGCCTCCATGACCGGCAGGGCCGCGCCGCCCCTTCTCACCACAGCCTACCTCGAAGCCGCGGCGTTGCATTATCTCGAACGCTTCGCCTCGTCCAGGGCCAACCTGCGCCGGGTGCTGCTGACCAAGGCCCGGCGGTCACTGGCCCATCACGGCGGCGAGCGCGAGGAGGCCGAGGCGCTGATCGAGGCGGTGATCGCCCGCCTCGCCGGACTCGGCTATCTCGACGACGCCGCCTATGCCGAGATGAAGACCGCCAGCCTGATCCGCCGGGGCGGCTCGCGCCGGGCGATCCAGGCCAAGCTGGCGGCCAAGGGGGTGGCGGCCGAGACGGTGCGGGCGGCGCTGGAGGAATTCGACCCCGAGGCCGAGCGCGCCGCCGCCTGGGCGCTGGCGCGGCGGCGGCGGCTCGGCCCGTTCCGTCCCCCGGCGGCGCGGGCGGCCCACCGCGACCGCGACCTCGCCGCCCTGGCCCGGGCCGGCTTTCCCGGCGAGATCGCCCGCGCGGTGATCGACGCCGAGACCACCGAAGCCGATCCCGCCGACGACCCAACCAGGGATATGGCTTAGGGATGGGCACCGGACGCCGACAGGCTTATCATCGTCCGACGCGGCGCCCGTCCGGCGCGACCGCCTTCCCCTGGCTGACGAGGCTGCCCCGGTGACCACCGATCCGTTCCCGCCCCTTCCCTCCCGTGGTCCGGTCGCCCCCTGGCGCGGCCTGTCGTTCAAGCAGGCGGTCGCCACCCTGGTGATCGCGCTGGGGCTGGGCGCGATCGGCGGGGCGTGGGATCTGGTGTCGGATTACCACCGGCTGCGGGCCGAGGTGGCCGACGGCACCGCCGCCAACCTCGCCCTGGTGCGCGGACTGGCGGCCGAGGCGGCCTATCTGCTCAACGCCGACCTCGCCCGCGAGGTGGTGGCCGGGCTGGCCCACGACCCGCTCGCCGCCGAGATCCGCCTGACCGACAATTTCGGCGGCGTGCTGGCCGAGGTCACCCGCCCGGCCGACAAGGCGGCGCTGCCCGAGCTGGCCAACCGGCTGTTCGGCGACCTGTCGCCCGCCCCGCTCGGGCTGCACGCCGCCGGCCCCGCCGGGGCCGAGGTCGGCCGGCTCGACCTGCGGCTCGATCCCGGCCGGCTGTTCAACCGCTATCTCGACCATGTCGTCGCCAACACCGTTGCCGGCATCGCCAACACGGTGGTGCTGTGCCTGCTGGTGGTGACGGTGTTCTACATCCTGATCACCAAGCCGCTGCTGCGGATCATCGCCGCGCTGTCGCGGGTCGATCCGGCCCGGCCGGGGGCCACGCCGATCCCGCTGCCGCCGCGCCACCGCGACGACGAACTGGGCCGGCTGGTGACCACCGCCAACGACCTGCTGGCCGCCTCGCAGCGCGACCTCGACGGCCGCGACGCCGCCGAGGCCGAACTGGCGGCGCTGGCCCGCGATCTCGAACGGCGGGTGGCCGAGCGCACCGCCGAACTGGAGCGGGAAAAGCAGGGGGTCGAGCTGGCCAACACCCAGCTTGAGAAGGCCAACCGCTTCATTTCCGACGGCATCCGCTATGCCAGCCGGATCCAGACCGCGCTGTTGCCGGATTCGGCCGCGCTGGAGGGACTGGTCGAGGAGATCGTGATCGGCTGGCGCCCGTTCGACATCGTCGGCGGCGATTATTACTGGATCGGCCGTTTCGGCGACAAGGCGGTGATCGCGGTGATGGACTGCACCGGCCACGGCGTCCCCGGCGCGTTCATGACGGCGGTGGTCTCGTCGATCCTCGCCCGCATCCTGCACCATCACGGCCACGACGATCCCGCCACCATCCTCGGCCTGCTCGACGTGCTGGTGCGCACCGCGCTGCGCCAGGATCGCGGCGACGGCCCGGCCGACGACGGCCTCGACGCCGCGATCTGCGTGCTCGATCCCGACCGCCGCCGCCTGTCCTTCGCCGGGGCCAACCTGCCGCTGACCCTGTGGGAGAACGGCGAGATCCGCTCGGTGCGCGGCGACCGCCGCAGCCTGGGCTACCGCGAATCCCGCCCGCTGCCCTCCTTCACCACCCACGAGATCGACCTCCAGCCGGATTCGGTGTTCTACCTCTACACCGACGGCGTCACCGACCAGATCGGCGGCCCCCACCGCCTGCTGTTCGGCCGCCACCGCCTGCAACAGGCGCTGGCCCGCTGCGCCACCCTGCCGCTGGAACGCCAGAAGGACGAATTGCTCGCCACCCTCGACCAGTGGCGCGGCGACCAGCCCCGCCGCGACGACATGACCTTCGTCGCCTTCCGCCCCCGCCGCGACGATTTCCCGGCCGAGGCGTAGCCACCGATCCGTTACGCGGGCTCTGCCCGCGCGCTTCGCGCGCACACCATGACGTTTACGCGGGCTCTGCCCGCGACCCGCCGGGGCGATGCCCCGGACCCCCTTTGTTTTCATTGATAAAAAAAGGGAGGGGTTCGGGGAGCCCCGCTCCCCGAGCGGGCCGGCGGGCGGCAGCCCGCCTGAATCGTTGCTATCGCGCGCGGAGCGCGCGGGCGGCAGCCCGCTTTCGGTTGTCCCGCTCTTGGCAAGAAAGCCCTTGGTTATTTAGGATAAGGGCGAGATGCAAGTCTGGCACCGCCCAACTCCCCTTTCCCTCCCGTTACTCGCGCGGCTTGGCCGGGCCGGACTGGTGGTGGCCGGCCTGATGCTGGCCGGCACGGCCCTGGCGGCGGAAGAACCCGACCTGCGCGGGCTGGTCGAGGCGGCCCGCGCCGCCGGGGCGGACTCGCCCGACATCGCCCGGATGGCCCTGGCCGAACTGCCGTCGCAGCGGCAGCGGCGCGACGATGGCGAACTCGATTTCCCCTTCTCGGTCGGAATCGACCTGCCGATCGACGCCGCTCCGCGCGATCTCAACGCGACGCTGACCGGGCCGGTGACGGAAACCGGCCGGTTCGTGATCCTGTTCGACGTCGCCCTGGCCAAGGCCAGCCGGCGGGTCCGCAACCTGCGGGAGCAGGGATCGCGCAAGGTGGTGTCGGTCAACCGGATCGACAACCCGGCCTATCTGCGCGCGGTCAAGGCGCTCGACGTCGCCTCGATCCGGGTCGAGCGCCGCCCGGGCGACCAGACCCTGCTGATGCGTTACGAGGAGGCCCAGCGCAAGGCGCTGACCACCCCCCACTTCCTCGAACAGCCGGTCTATGGCGCCTACAGCTTCCGCGTCGCCGAGATCGACGCCACCAAGACCCTGACCCTGCATTACACCCTGATCGACCGCCTCGCCGGCACCCAGCTGACCTCGACCGTCGATGTGGTCGAACGCGACAGTTTCTCGGTCGCCTATGACGTCGATCCGTCCGACCCGGCCCAGGCCAGTCTGGCCGACAGCTTCCTGACCGAGCGGCGGGTGGTCGATTGGGAACGGGCGCCGGTGGTGGTGCCGCTGTCGCAGTTGCTCGACCGGGCGCTGGCCGCCGGCGGGCCGACCCGGCCGATCGGCTCGACCGCCGCCCTGCTCGACGGCATCGCCCGCGAGCGCAGCGCGGCGCTGGCCCGCGCCGCCGCCGAAAAATACGATGCCCGCCCGCTCGACGATCCCCGCTTCGACAGCGTGGTGGCGATCTACACCCCCGAGGGGATGGGCAGCGGCTTCTATGTCCGCCCGGAAATCGTGATGACCAACTGGCATGTGGTCAGGAACAGCGCGATCGTCGATCTGCGCACCTACGACCGCCGCGAGACCTTCGGTCAGGTGATCGCCAAGGATCCCCGGCTCGACCTCGCCCTGGTCAAGGTGCAGGACCGGGGCCGGCCGGTCGGCTTTTATGCCGGCGCCAGCCTGGCTCCGGGCGAGCGGATCGACGTGATCGGCCATCCGCAAAAGCACCTGTTCTCGATCAGCCGGGGGGTGGTCAGCGCGGTGCGCCGGCTGAAGCCCAAGGCCGACCAGGGCGGCGGGGCGGAAATCCTCTATGTCCAGACCGACGCCGCGATCAATCCCGGCAATTCCGGCGGGCCGCTGTTCGCCGGCGACAGGGTGGTCGGCATCGCCACCTTCGGCGCGATGATGAAGGCGGGCGGCCCCGACGGCGACAAGGTCGCGGTGCCGATGCCGGGGCTCAATTTCGCGGTCCATTACGCCGAGGCGAAACGCTTTCTCGATCAGGCGCTGCGGGGAGAATGAGGATGGGACTGGGCCGACGCGCTTTCGTCACCCTGGGGCTGGCCGGGCTGCTCGGCGCCTGCCGGCGCGGCAATGTCGGCGACATGGTGGTCGATGCCAAGGGCGAGCGGATGTACGGGATGCGGGCCGACGGCTCGGTGTTCACCGACGCCGCCCTCTACCCCAACCGCCGGCTCAAGCTGTCGGTGCGCAACCTGTCGGGCGATTCCGCCTGGGACCTCGACGCGGTGCGCGAGCGCATCCTCCAGGGCTATCTCGCCAAGGGCTACCAACGCTCGGACGGGATCGATTTCGGCCTCAAGGTCGATCTCAACGTGGTGCGCAGCCAGCAGTTCGACCGCGACATGATGACCCAGTTCGCCCTGTTCGGCGCGGTCGGCGGCGCCGGGGCCGGGGCCGGGATCAACGCCACCCAGGGCGGCCCGGGTGGCGCGGCCGGCGGCGCGGCGATGGGGCTGGCCGCCGGGGCGACGCTGGGAGCGATCGCCGGCCAGTTCGTCGCCGACAACATCTATGTGGTGGTGACCGAGGCGACCTTCGCCGTCCGCCGCAACGCCAGCCGCCCCCGCCGGGTCGTCACCTTCGACGGCAGCCCGCGCCTCGACGATTGGGACGAGGGCGGCGCCGGCTCGTTCGCCCAGGTCCACCGCGTCACCATCGCCAATTACGGCGGGGGCCGGATGGTCAGCCAGCAGGAAATCGCCGACGACATCCGCGAACGTCAGATCCGCTCGCTGATCAGCCTGCTGTAGGCGGGGCGGCTATTCGATCCATTCGCCCTTGTAGACGCCCCAGATCTCGTCGCGGCGCAGCCAGCCCTGGGTGCGGCCGAACTCGGCCCGGCAGTAATCGCGGTTGCGCGGACATTGCAGCAGACGGCCAAGCACGCCGGCCTCGACCATCGCCACCGTCTCGGCCGAGTCCGAATCCGAGGCGCGCAGCGGATGCGGCCCGCCGATCACCACCATCATCCGCCGGCTCGACAGCATGGTCTGGAGCACCCAGCCCTCGCTGCCCTGCCAGTCGCGGATCTTGCGCCAGGTCTCGAACTCGGCCACCACCTCGACCGGCAGATCCTTGCGCGAATAGATCCATTCGATCGGATAGCGGGTGCCGGGGCCGGTGCGCAGGTTGACCTCGTCGGCGCGCAGCGAGACGAAGCGCGGCAATGGCAGGCCGCTGCCCTCGGCCGGAGCGGCCTGGACCGGGGGCGCCGTCAGCACGGCCAACAGCAGCAGGAACGGGGTCAGTCGTGACAGGTCGCGGCCGGGCATGAATCCTCCCGCGTTATTATAGCGGGGAGGCGCGGCGTGCGGTCAAGGCGGGGCCTCTCCCCTGCCCGCCAAGAGGGTTGACGCGCCCCGGGCCGGAAAGCGTAAGGTGACGCCAGCCGGGCTCCCCGGCGGGGAGCACCGATCATGGCTCGCAACGAGTCCCTCGCGCGCGAGGAAAAAGCGCGTCTGCTGCGCGGACTGGCCTTCAAGATTCATCGCAAGCAACCCTGTCCGCAGGCACTCGACGAGCTGCTGGGCGAGGAATCGCGCGGCGGCCGCCATCGCCTGTTCAAGGAGGCGATCGACCTGCTGGCCGAGGAGGGGGTGCTGCCGGCCCTGATCGCCCTCGACCTGATCGGCGCCGAGGCCGCGGCGGTGCTGGCCGCGGTGATCGACGCCAACGACCACCGCCTGCTGTCGGCCGCGCTCGGGCGCCTCGCCGACCACGTCGAACGGGAGGGATCATGAGACTGGCGCCCCTGACCCTGACGGTGCTGCCGCTGCTGGCCGGCTGCCTGCCCGCCCCCGACCAGCCGGCCTGGGAAGGGCGGATGGGCCGCTTCGCCGGTCTGA
Source organism: Phaeospirillum tilakii (assembly GCF_042683125.1). Taxonomy (NCBI): domain Bacteria; kingdom Pseudomonadati; phylum Pseudomonadota; class Alphaproteobacteria; order Rhodospirillales; family Rhodospirillaceae; genus Phaeospirillum; species Phaeospirillum tilakii. The sequence continues at coordinate 23,580 of NZ_JBHUIY010000012.1, read as the reverse complement.
TCGCCCGCTGCGGCTGTTCCGACATTTCCTCGGACCGGATGCTGGCCGAATATCCCAAGGCGATGGCCGGGCGCTATTCCGAGGCCGAGATCAAGGCGATGCACGGCTATGTCGAACTGGCCGCCACCGAGGCCTGGGACAATCAGGCCGAGATCTGCGGCGAGGTCTGCGCCCAGAGCTGCATGGTCGAGGCGGTGGTCCAGCCGCTGGGCGGGCACGGCACCGGCGTCGCCGCCTGCCCGGTGACCGAGCGCGATCTTCACCTCACCGACGGCCGCCACGATCTCGGCGGCAACCAATAGCCCGTTCCCCCCGGCCCGCCGCACGCGGCGCGGCTTTCCTGGGGTTGATGGCGGCGCCAAAGCGGGGTAGCGTCCCTCATTGCCCGGAACGAAACTGGTGGCGGGCGGGGTGACGACGGCGATCCCGCGACGGAACGGCCGGGCTCCGCGCACGTCCGACGACCGGGAACGACCCGGCTGGACTCGGACGAGGGCGGACCATGGGGATCAAAGTCAAGCTGCACCATCTGACCCGCTACCGCTATGACCGCGCGGTGGCGCTGTCGCCGCAGGTGATCCGCCTGCGCCCGGCGCCGCACAGCCGGACCGACGTGCTGTCCTATTCGCTGAAGATCACCCCCGCCGCCCATTTCCTCAACTGGCAGCAGGATCCGCACGGCAACTGGCTGGCCCGCGCGGTGTTCCCCGACCCGGTCGAGGAATTCGTGGTGTCGGTCGATCTGGTCGCCGATCTCGCGGTGATCAATCCGTTCGACTTCTTCCTCGCCCCCGAGGCCGAGACCTTTCCCCTGGTCTATCCTGACGATCTGGCCGAGGACCTGCGCGCCTTCCTGGTCCACGAGCCGGCCGGGCCGCGCCTCGCCGCCTATCTCGCCACCATCCCCACCGCGCCGCCGGTCCAGACCATCGATTTCCTGGTCGCGCTCAACCAGCGCCTTCAGCACGACATCCGCTACACCATCCGCCACGAGCCGGGGGTGCAGACCCCGGAAGAGACTCTGACGCTGCGCAGCGGCTCGTGCCGGGATTCGGCCTGGCTGCTGGTGCGGATCCTGCGCCATCTCGGCCTCGCCGCCCGCTTCGTCTCGGGCTACCTGATCCAGCTGGTGCCGGACGAGAAGCCGATCGACGGTCCGGCCGGCCCGGCGGCCGACTTCACCGACCTGCATGCCTGGACCGAGGTCTATCTGCCCGGCGCCGGCTGGGTCGGGCTCGACCCCACCTCCGGCCTGTTCGCCGGCGAGGGCCACATTCCGCTCGCCGCCACCCCGCAGCCGACCGGGGCCGCCCCGATCACCGGCGCGGTCGATCCGTGCGAGGTGACCTTCGGCCACGAGATGGCGGTAAGCCGGATCGAGGAGACCCCGCGCGTCACCAAGCCCTATGACGAGGCGCAGTGGCGGGCGGTGCTGGCGCTGGGGGCGGCGGTGGACCAACGGCTCCAGGCCGGCGACGTCCGCCTGACCCAGGGCGGCGAGCCGACCTTCGTTTCCGCCCTCGACATGGACGGCGAGGAATGGACCGTCGCCGCGGTCGGGCCGACCAAGCGGGCCCATGCCGACGCCCTGATCCGCCGCCTGCGCGCCCGCTTCGCCCCGGGCGGGCTGCTGACCTTCGGCCAGGGCAAGTGGTATCCGGGCGAAAGCCTGCCGCGCTGGGCCTTCACCCTGGTCTGGCGCGAGGATGGCGAGCCGGTGTGGCAGGATGACGGCCTGATCGCCCGCGAGGGAATCGACCATCGCGCCGACGCCGACACCGCCGCCCGCTTCACCGCCGCGCTGGCGGAGCGGCTGGGGGTCGATCCCGCCTTCGCCCAGCCGGCGTTCGAGGATCCCGGCCATTACCTGCGGCGCGAGCAGGCGCTGCCGCTCAATGTCGATCCGCTCGACAGCCGGCTCGACGACCCGGAGGAGCGCGCCCGCCTCGCCCGGGTGTTCGGCGCCGGGCTGCGCAACCCGATCGGCATGGTCCTGCCGCTGCAACCCTGGCACAGCCGCGACGGGCTGCGCTGGGTCACCGGGCCGTGGCCGACCCGCCAGGGCCGGCTGATCGCGATGCCGGGGGATTCGCCGCTCGGCTTCCGCCTGCCGCTCGGCTCGCTGCCGTGGCTTGCGGCCAGCGATTATCCCTATCACATCGAGCGCGACCCGTTCGAACCGCGCGACCCGCTGCCGGAGCGGCGCCAGCTTTCGACCGCCCGCGCCGCCGGCCATCCCGAGGCGGTCCGGCCGCGCCTTCAGCGCGCCGCCGAGGCCCAGGGGGTGCGGCCGGGCGAGCGCGGACTGGTGTCCGACACGGTGCGCTCGGCCCTGTGCGTCCAGCCGCGCGAGGGCTGCCTCAACCTGTTCCTGCCGCCGCTCGAGACCGCCGAGCAATATCTCGATCTGGTGGCGGCGATCGAGGACACCGCGCGCGACCTGACCCTGCCGGTGCGGCTCGAAGGCTATCCGCCGCCGCAGGATCCCCGCCTCAAGGTGATCAAGGTCACCCCCGACCCCGGGGTGATCGAGGTCAACGTCCAGCCGGCGCGCGACTGGGCCCATCTGGTCGAGATCACCGAGACCCTCTATGACGAGGCGCGGCACTGCCGCCTCGGCAGCGAGAAATTCATGATCGACGGCCGCCATGTCGGCACCGGCGGCGGCAACCACATGGTGCTGGGCGGCCCCAGCGCCCCCGACAGCCCGTTCCTGCGCCGCCCCGATTTGCTCGGCAGCCTGATCCGCTTCTGGCAGAACCACCCCAGCCTGTCCTATCTGTTCTCCGGCCTGTTCATCGGCCCGACCAGCCAGCATCCCCGCCTCGACGAGGCGCGCGACGACAGCCTGTACGAGCTGGAGATCGCCCTGGGCCAGATCCCGCCGGCCGGCACCACGGTGCCGCCCTGGCTGATCGACCGCATCCTGCGCAACCTGCTGGCCGACGTCACCGGCAACACCCACCGCACCGAACTCAGCATCGACAAGCTCTATTCGCCCGACGGCCCGACCGGCCGGCTCGGGCTGGTCGAGTTCCGCTGCTTCGAGATGCCGCCCCACCCCCGGATGAGTCTGGTGCAGCAATTGCTGCTGCGGGCGATGGTCGCGCTGTTCTGGGACCAACCCTATCAGGAGCCGGTGGTGCGCTGGGGCTCGGCCCTGCGCGACCGCTTCATGCTGCCGCACTGGGTCGAGCGCGACTTCGCCCGGGTGCTCGACTGGCTGCGGCGTGGCGGCTTCGCCTTCGACCCGGCCTGGTTCGCCCCCCATCTGGAGTTCCGCTTCCCGCTGATCGGCCGCTTCGACTATGACGGGGTCGAGGTCGAACTGCGCACCGCGCTCGAACCCTGGCATGTGATGGGCGAGGAACCCGGCAGCGGCGGCACCGTCCGCTACGTCGATTCCTCGGTCGAGCGGTTGCAGGTCAAGGCCCGCAACCTGACCACGCCGGGGCTGGTGCTGGCCTGCAACGGCCGCCGCGTCCCGCTCGCCCCCACCGGCACCAACGGCGAATGGGTCGCCGGGATCCGCTACCGCGCCTGGAACCCGCCCTCGTCGCTCCATCCCACCATCGGGGTCCATTCGCCGCTGACGATCGATCTGGTCGATCGCCACAGCGACAGCGTGGTGGCCGGGTGCAGCTATCATGTCGCCCATCCCGGCGGGCGCAACTACGTCACCTTCCCGGTCAATTCGTTCGAGGCCGAAGCCCGCCGCCGCGCCCGCTTCCAGCCGTTCGGCCACGCCCAGCGCCAGCCGGCGGCGGAGGAGCGCGGGATCCATCCCGATTATCCCAACACCCTCGATCTGCGGCGGTAGGCGGCGGGGCGGCCAGAATGTCTTGGGTTGCGGGGTGATGTGGGCTCCGCCCACCCCCGCCAAGGGCCGCAAGGCCCTTGGAACCCATTGATGGTCGGGCGCGGAACGGCCTTTCCGCTTGGGCGCGGACGTTTGCCGCGCGAAGGACAAGGAAAGGGATCCAAGGGCCTTACGGCCCTTGGCGGGTGCGGGCGGAGCCCGCGACTTCAACCGAGGGAACGCTGACGTGCCGCTGTTTGGCCATCTCGACGATTCGATCTTCCTGCTGTTCAGCCGGGGCAACCGTCACCTCTATGCCGAGGCGCTGCTGGTGGTCTATCGCCAGTTTTTCGGCGGCACCCGGGTGGTGGTGCCGCTGCGCGACGAGGTGATCGAGGCGATCGCCCGGCTGCTGCGCCAGCGGCCCGATCTGTGGCAGGAGGCCGAGGAATTCGAGGAGCTGCCGGCGGTGCCGGGGCGGCGGGCGCCGCCGCCGCCGGCCGACGAGGTCGGCCGCCGCGCCCATCACGCCTATGGCCGGCTGCTGCGCTGCGGCTGGATCGAGGAGGAGCCGCACGGCTTCAACGCGGTGGTCGAGATGCCGCCGGCGGCGATGGCGCTGGCCGACCAGCTCGACGCGATCGATCGCGGCCTGCCCCAGTTGTTCGGCGGCGTGGTGATCGACGTCAAGACCAGCCTGGAGGCGCTGGCGCTCGACCCCACCGCCACCGCGCTCGGCCTGCCCGAGGCCACCGCCAACGCGGTCCGCTTCACCCGCCGGCTGCGGGCGATCCTGTCCTCGCTGCGCGCGGTGCAGCGGGCGATCCTCGCCAGCCCCGACCTCAAGACCCGACTCGAGGCCTTCTTCGAGGATTTCATCGGCCGGATCCTGGTGGCCGATTACAAGGCGACCTTTTCCTACGCCCAGCATCCGCTGCGCTTCCGCGCCGACGTGGCGCGGATGGCGCGCAGCTACACCACCCGTCCGGCCTTGGTCGAGGACATCGCCCAGGCCTACGTCAAGAACGGGATCTGCCCGGATCTGGCCGCCGCCCGCCGCGACGTGTTCACCCAGCTCGACACCATCGCCGAGATCTTCGAGGGGATGGGCGGCTTCGTCAGCCGGATCGAGCATTTCCGCGTCACCCTGGAACGCCGGCTGCGCAACACCGTGCGCTACATGGACCGCAGCGACGATTCGCTGACCGCCCGGCTGGCCGGCACCATGCGCCGGCTCGACCGGCTGCGCAGCCGGGCCGAGCCGCACGGGCAGACCCTGGCCGCGCCGTCGCTGCTGACGATGCGGCCACGGCTGTTCTCCCCCGCCGGCTTCGCCCAGCCGCGCGCGCCGCGCGCCCCGCTGCGGCCCCGGCCGGTGGCGGTCAACAGCCCCGACCCGATCGAGGATTTCCGCGAGCGTCTCAGCGAATTGTTCGAGGCCACCCTCGATCCCGACGAGGCCAGCGTCGCCGCCCGGCTCGACCGCATCGTTCCGCCCGGAGGGACGGTGACGGGCGAACGGCTGGCCCCGACCAACCTGACCGAATTCGCCCTGCTTGAAACCCTGCTCGACCGGCTCGACGCCCCGGACGGAACCACCGTGGGCGAACGCTACCGGGTCGCCCCGGCCGAGGGGCGGCTGGTCACCGACTGGATCGAGGGGCCGAACCTCACCATCGGCCCGGCCACCCCCGGCGGCGAACCGGCGTAGTAGCCGGCTGTTACCCGCCCGGGGCCCGGCCGCGCCATAGTGTCGGCCGGCATCAACCGAGCGAAAGGGCTCCCCCCATGGCCGCCAAACGCATCCTGCTGCTCGCCGGCGATTACGTCGAGGATTACGAGGTGATGGTTCCGTTCCAGACCCTGGCCACGATCGGCCATCGGGTCGATGCCGTCTGCCCCGGCAAGGCGGCAGGCGAGCGGATCCGCACCGCGATCCACGATTTCGAGGGCGACCAGACCTACAGCGAGAAACCGGGCCACCTGTTCACCCTGACCGCCGCGTTCGACCGCGTCAGCGCCGAGGAGTACGACGCCCTGGTGATCCCGGGCGGACGGGCGCCGGAATATCTGCGGCTCGATCCCCGGGTGATCGCCCTGGTGCGGAGCTTCGCCCAGGCCGGCAAGCCGATCGCGGCGATCTGCCACGGCGCCCAAGTGCTGACCGCCGCCGGCGTGGTGGCGGGACGGCGGGTGTCGGCCTATCCCGCCTGCGCCCCCGAGGTGACCCAGGCCGGCGGGCATTATGTCGAGATCCCGCTCGACGCGGCGCTCACCGACGGACCCCTGGTCACCGCCCCGGCCTGGCCGGCCCACCCCGCCTGGCTGGCCCAGTTCCTCGCCGTATTGGGCAGCCGGATCGAACCCTAGCGAAGCTGTTGGGCTGCCGCCCAAACCCGCCCGGGGCGATGCCCCGGACCCCCTTTGTTTTCAGCTTGGAAGAGAGGTTGGTCATGGCCGGGCTTGACCCGGCCATCCACGTGTCCGTTCGGGACAAGGCTCCATGGATGCGTGGATCAAGTCCGCGCATGACGGAAAGGACGGGGGCCGTCCTCCCCGCTCAGCCGGGATGAACCCAAAAAAGGGGGAGGTTTGGAGGCGCCAGCCTCCAAGCGGGGCGCGGGGCGGCAGCCTCGCCGATTGGGGGCCGTTGCGCGCGAGGCGCGCGGGCGGGCTTGATTTCCGGCCGCATCGCGGGCCATCGTGCCGCGATCCCCTCCCGCCCGAGGCTGCGCCCGATGTGTGAGATCTATGCCGGCACCGATCCGGCGCTGTACGAGACCGTGACCCGTTCGGTGCGGATCGGCGGGGTGGTGACCAGCGTCCGGATCGAGCGGCGCTTCTGGCAGATTCTGGAAGAGATCGCCGCCGAGGGCGGTCTGACCCTGCCGCAATTCCTCACCTGCCTCTATGACGAGGTGATGGCCCGGCGCGGCGAGGTCGGCAATTTCGCCTCGCTGCTGCGGGTGGTCTGCACCGTTCGTCCGGCGCGCTGAGCGGCGACGATTCAGCTTGGCCGGCGCAAGCGGTTCGGACAAAGTGGCGCCCCCCTTCGTCCCCGGAGACCGCCATGCCGGCCGTGCTCGCCGAACTCGCCGAATTCGAGGCCAAGATCGCCGCCGCCAAGGGCGCGGCGGCGGCCGATCGCGCCGTGGCGACCCTGCGCCGCGCCCTCGCCACCCTGCTCGACCGCCAGTTCATCTATAATGGCGACCGGGGGATGGCGCCGCTGTACGAACTGGTGCTGCGCGGCGACGCCCGCCGGCTGGTCGAGGCGATGCTGGACGGGCTCGGCTATGCCCTGGTGGTCGAGCCGGCCGACCAGTGGATCGGCATCGTTCCGGCCGACCCGGAGGAGACCGGCGCCGCCCGCCTGCGCCTCGACGAGACCATCATCCTGCTGCTGCTGGGGATGATCTGGCAGGAAGGGGTCAATACCGGCCTGTCGGAGGACCGCGCCACCGTTCCCACCACCTCGGAGGAGCTGTTCGCCCGCCACGCCGCGATCCTCGGCCGCGAGCGGATTCCCCGTCCGCGCTTCCACGAAATCCTGCTCGAACTGCGCCGCCGCGCCCTGATCGAGATCGGCGAGGAGGATCCCGAGACCCGCGACCTGCTGCTGCGGATCCGCTCGACCATCCGGCTGGTGTCGGGCGAGGCCCAGATCGAGTTGCTCGAACGCTTCGCCGCCGAGAGCGACCGCGTCCTCGACGGGCTGGAGCGCGCCGCCGCCCGCGCCGAGGGGGAAGACGTCGAGGCGGAGGAGCCCGGGGAAGACGAAACGGACGAGACGGACGAAGCGGAGCCGGCCGGGGCCGAGCCCGAGGAGGAATAGCGGATGTATGGCCTGGTCAACGTCGCCCTGATCGACTGGTTCCTGCTCGGCCGCCAGGATCTGCCGATGCGCGGCGCGGTCGGCCTCTATGGCGAGAACCGCTCGGGCAAATCGACCCTGCTCGACGCGATCCAGACGGTGATGCTGTCGAACGACAAGAACGCGCTCCAGCTCAACGCCGCCGCCAACCCGGAACGGCGCAAGAAGAACCGCCGCAGCGTCCACGCTTATTGCCTGGGCCGGCTGGGCGGCGCCGGCGAGCCGCCGCTGCGCGACAGCGCCCGCTCCCACCTCGCCCTCGCCTTCCACGATCCGGCCGACGGCCGCGCTCTCTCGACCGGGCTGATCCTGGAGGCGCGCCAAAGCGAGACGCGCGAGGAGGTGCGGGCGCGCTGGCTGGCGCTGGGGCTACGGGTCACCACCGCCGATCTGGTCCGCCCCACCCCCGAGGGCGAGGTGGCGCGGACCTGGGCCGAGCTGGAAGAGCATCTCGCCGCCCGCTGCGCCGCCGAGGGGGGCGAGCTGCGCTGCTACATGAGCGCGGCCGAGCATGTCGGCGATCTGCTGCATTGCGGCTCGCAGACCGGCCAGCATGGCGGGGTCGAGCAGTTCCGCCGCGCCTTCGCCAATGCGGTCAGCTTCGAGACGATCGAGGACGAAAGCGCCTTCATCCGCAGCTACGTGCTCGACCGCGACCCGATCTCGATCCGCGACCTGCGCGAATCGATGCGCAATTACCGCGAAATCGCCGAGACCATCCGCGCCCTGCTGCGCCAGATCGAGGATCTCGACGCGATCCTCGCCGCCGCCGGCCAGCATGCCGCGCTGGTCGAGGAAAAGAGCCTGCGCGGCTGGATGGTCCGCCGCGCCCGGGTCCGGCTCGGCCTGCGCGAGGCGCGGCGGCTGCGGCGCGACCTGCGCCGGGCCACCGCCGAGGTCGCCCGCCTCGACGCCCTGATCGCCGACCGCGAGGCGCGGATCGACGGGCTGCGGGTCGAACGGATCCGGCTCGAACAGGCGATGCAGGGCAGCCCGGTGGCGCGCGAACTCCAGGCGCTGGCCCTCGACATCCAGACCCGCAAGCAGGAGGTATCGGAACATTTCCTGCCGCCGGTGCGGGAGTGGGAAACGGCGGTGGCCCGCGCCGCCTCGATCCCCGGCCTGCGCCAAAGCGGGCAGACCGAGCCGGCGTTCGAGCGGCTGCGGGCGCGCTGGCCCGAGCTGCTGCCGGCGCTGGCCGCGCTGCAACGCCTCAGCGGGGCCGACCGCCTGCCGGCCTGGCCGGCCGATCCGGCGGCATTGGAAGGGGTGCTGGCCGGGCTGCCCGACCTTGACGGGCTGATCCGTGCCCTCGGCGACGAGGCCGACGCGCTGGTGCGCGAACGGCGGCCGGAAGAAGGCGAACGGCTGCGCGAACGGCTGGCGGCGATCGAGCGCACCGGCTCGGCGATCAGCCGCGAGACCGGCGCCTTCCTGCTCGATCTGGAGAACGAAGGCTTCAAGCCGCGCCTGCTCTGCGCCGAGATCGAGCTGCTCGACCCGCGCTGGACCGACGCCGCCGAGGCGGTGCTGGGGCGCGACCGCGAGGCGGTGATCCTGCCGCCCGATCAGGCGCGGCGGGCGGTGGCGCTGCTGCGGGCCGACCGGCGGGCGGCGCGGCCGCGCTATCGCGGCTGCCGGGTGGTCAACACCGCCCGATTGAGCGCCGACAGCCCGCAGCCGGGCAGCCTTGCCGCGGTGCTGCGGGCGCGCGACCCGCTGGCCGCCGCCTTCCTGGCCCAGCGGGTCGGCACCGTCCGGCTGGTCGAGACCGAGGCCGAATTGCATCAGGGCGGCCGCGCCGTCACCGCCGACGGCGCCTATTGCGACGGGCTGGTCAGCGAGATGCGCACGGTCGAGGAGCGCAAGATCGGCGCCGACGCCACCGGCGCCGCCCGCCGCGCGCTGGAGGCCCGTCTGCGCGAGATCGAGGCGGCCGAGCAGGAGGCCGAGGCGCAGATCCGCGCCCTGCGCGACGTCGCCGACCGGCTCAAGCCGCTGGCGGCGGCGCTGGCCCAGCCGGTCGGGCTGGCCGACACGGTCAAGGCCTATCGCGACCGCCGCGACGCCATCGCCCGGCTGGAGGAGGAACAGGGCCGGCTGCGCGACGAGGTGGCGCCCGACCTGCGCCAGCGGCTGGAGGCGATCGACGCCGAGCTGAAGGACCTGCGCCACGAACTGGACGGCACCCCGGCCAAGCCGGGTGACCGGCCGGTGCCGGGGGCGCGGCGGGCGCGCGACGACGCGCTGCGGGCCGAGGGCGAGGCGCGCAAGGGCTACACCCAGGCCTATCCCGAACTGCGCGCCGCCCTGTCCGGCTACGAGGAGGAACGGCGGCGGGTGACGTTCGCCCAGGCGATTCCGGCGTGGCAGCGCGAATGCACCCGCTGGCGCGGGGCGATGCCGGCGCTGATCCGCGCCTGCGACGAGCGCCTCGGCGCGCTGGGCGAGGAGATCCCCCGCGCCCGCCAGCAGGTGTTGGCGCGGCTGGCCGAGTTCCGCTACACCAGCCGGCGCGGCTTCAGCTTCGCCCCCGAGGCCTCGATCGCCGACGAGATCCGGCCCTGGGCGGAAAAGCTGCGGGCCGACATCGCCGAGAAGGACCTCGCCCAGCACCGCCGCCGCGCCGAGGAGGCGGTCGAGGAGGCGCAGAAGCTGCTGAAGGGCAATTTCGTCAACATGCTGCGCGACCGGTTCGAGCGGGTGAAGACGGCGATCGCCCTGCTCAACGACGTGCTGCGCCAGCATGCCTTCCACAACGAACGCTACACTTTCCAGGTCGAGCCCGACGCCGATTTCGCCGGACTGATCGATCTGGTGGCGGCGGCGACGCTCGACGAAACCATCCTGCTGCCTCTGTTCGGGGGCGCGGCGGTCAACGAATCCTTCCACGCCGAAAGCCTGAAGCTGATCGACGCGATCCTGATGGAAGACGACATCGACGTCTCCCGCTACGAGGATTACCGCAATTACTTCCGCTTCAGCCTGATCATGACCGACGTCGAAAGCGGGGTGCGCACCAGCTTCGCCCACCGCCTCGGCGTCGGCTCGGGGGCGGAGAAGCAGGTGCCGTTCTACGTCGCGATCGGGGCGGCGCTGTCGAGCGCCTACCACAACGGCGCCTTCGCCGCCGACAAGCCGGGCGGACTGGGCCTTGCCCTGTTCGACGAGGCCTTCATGAAGATGGACCCGAAGAACCAGCGCGAGGTGCTGCATTTCTACCGCGAGATCGGCCTGCAACCGGTGCTGGCCGGCCCCAAGGGCAGCAAGCTGATGATGCAGAAGCAGATGGACACCCTGATCAAGGTGTCGCGCCCGTCCTACCGCCGCATGGCGCTGACGGTGCTGCATCCGGGCGAGGCGCTGCGCGCCGCTTTGGTGGCGCAGGACCCGGCGGAATGGTCGCGCGACCAGCTCGAACGCGCGCTGCGGGCGGCGTCGGGATAAGGGTCAGAAGCCCCACAGAACCTTCAGCACGCCGGTATGGCCCTGATAGTCGGGGCGCAGTTCACCGGTATATTCGGCCCGGATGCTGACGGAATCGGTGCCGTCGAGGGTCACCGCCCCGCCGATCAGCGCGCCATCGGGACTGACCCGGGGCGTCGAGACCACCATCGGCGAACCGGCGATCGAGGCGGTGGTGGAGACCGCCGCGCGGGTGTAGTCATGCAGCCAGGCCAGCCGCACTTCCGGGGTCAGGCGCCCGAGCGGGCTGTCGTGGCGCCAGGACAGCCGGGCCCCCAGATCCTGGGTCAGGCTGTTGACCGTCACCGGGTCCACCGTCAGATTGGCCCCGCCGGCGCCGCTTTCGGTGTAGCCGTCGCTGGCGGCGCGCAGGAAGGTCAGGCCGAGCAGGGGCGTCACCGTGACGTCCTCGCCCACCGGGAGGTCGATGCCGGTTTGACCGCGCAGCAGATATTGCTCGCCGCCGTAATCGGCGGTGGCGACGCTGCCGGCGATCGGGATATTGCGGTTCTGATGGACCCGGTTGTAGCCGATGCCGGCCTCGCCCTCGAAATACAGCCGCCCGAGACGATAGGTGCCGTAGCCGATCGCCATGTAGCTGTCCACGGTCGAAGAGGACGCCGTGTCGTCGCCGTCATGGGCGAAGGCGCGCATCCAGCTGAGGGCCACACCGCCGATCAGGCTGTCGCTGAACCGGTGATCGACCCCCGACGCCAGACCGAATCCGCTCATCCGATAGCCGTCGGCGGCGGCGGTGGCGGTGCGTTCCCCGCTGCCGGCCACCACCTGCCCCCACAGGAGGTTGCCTTCTCCCTCCGAGCCGGCGGCCAGACCGCCGCCCGGCCCGGAAGAGGCCAGCGCCGTCTTCTGGTGCTGTGACACCGCGCCGAGCACGGCGGTGGTGGCGAAGAGCTGGATCTGTCCGGGCGACAGGGCTTGCGACGGCCCCAATTGCTTGATGGCGCGGGCCTGCTCGATCGCGGTGCCCTGGCGGTCGATGGCGTTGATCGCGGCGGTCAGGTCGGCCGGCGCGGTGCCCGCCGCGACCAGACGATCGAGCGCCGCCCCGACATTGCCGGCCGCGCCGCTCAGGACCGCCCCGCGCGTCTGCAACGGCACGCCGTTGCGCAGGGTCACCACCAGATCGTTGCCGAGGGTCGCCACGCTGGCGGCCAGACCGGCCGTGCCGGTGACGTAGGCGGTGTCGTTGAGATAGGTGCCGCCGGTCGAAGAGCGCACGATGGTGAAGGTCTCCCCCACCGAAAGCCCCGAGCCGGCAATGGTGATGGCGGTGTTGCTGACATTGGCCGCCCCGGTCACCGTCAGATAGCCATAGCTGCCGCCGGAATTGCTGGTGACGATCACCAGACCGCCGCCGGTCTGGCTGTAGCCCCCGGATACCGACACCGCGCTCGACAGCTTGAGCGTGGCCGCGCTGGCGCGCAGATTGGCCACGATGGCGTCCTGCAACCAAAGATTGCCGGCGGCCAACGAGAGCGTGCCCGCCCCGCCACTGCCGACCGAGATGGCGCCGCCGGAGAAAACGCCGAAGGCGGCGCCGGTCGCCCCCGTGACGGTCAGATCGTTGGCGACCTGGATGTTGCCCTGGATCAGCCCGGTGTTGGTGATCGCCCCCAGACGGGACGCGGCCCCGGTACTGCTGATCGCGTAGACCGTTCCGGAAATGGTGCCGCTGTTGGTGATCGACGGGATCACCCCGGTATTGACCAGCGCGGTGCCGCCCGAGGAGGAAATCAGGCCGGCATTGTCGATCAACCCGATCGTGATGGCGTTCTCGATCGCGGGAACCCCCGTGATCGTTCCCCGGTTGACCAGGGCGCCGATGTTCCCGACGTCGTTGCGGATCCCGGTCGCGGCGACCAACAACACGCCCGAATCGTCATTGGTCAGCAGACCAATGTATCCATGATTGTGAATGGCGCGCGAGCCGACGATGCTTCCCGAATTCTGGAGCGTGCCCACCGTTCCATAATTGAAGAGGGCGCCGCTGGCGGCGCCACGGATCACGCCCTGATTGCTCAGCCGGCCAATCGACCCGCTATTGGTGATCGCCGTGGTGTTGGAGCTTTGGATGGTGCCCGTTCCGGCGTTGATCACCGTGGCGATCGTGCCGGTATTGACGAAGGGAATCCCGCTCTGGATCAGCTGCCCCGCGTTGGTCAGGGTCCCGAGCGCGGCGCCCGAGGCCGACAGCAAGGTGACCTGACTGCTGCCGTCAATCGAGCAATCCCCCGCGGTCCAGGTGACCGAGGCGCCCGTCACGCCGGAAATGACCGCGGCATTGCAGGAAAGCGGCACCGCGCGCACCGGCTGCGGCACGGAGCACGAAACGCCGAACGCCAGGGCGGACGCGCTCAGCAGCACAGGACGTCTTGACTTCATGTTCCGTCCGCCCCAGCGGTCAAATCAGGCAATGGCCGGGAGAGCCTTGCCGGGCCGAACCACGCGGGGGGCCGCGTAAAGATTAAGGTCAGGATCGTCAAGGGGCACAACCTTTATTGATCATAATCCCGCCAAAAACTCGTTCCTTCGTTACGAAGGGAACCCCACGCTACCCAAGTTTTTTCCTGCTTTTTATTACCAGGGTCACAGATGCTGGCAATCATACGGAGAGAGTAGCCACGAAACCATCCGACGCCCGCCCGGGCCACGCGCGCAAGCCCGGCGCCGCCAGGAGGGCACGGCGTCGGGGGAGAATCATGTTCGGGAGGAAGCCGAGACGGATACTCAGGCGGCGCGGGTGGCCCCGCCCGGCGTGCGCGGATCCTTCAGCGCCGCGAGCAGGGTGACGCGGACCCGTTCCAGCTTGCGGTCATGCTCGACCTTATGGCCGAACACGTCCTTGACGTAGAACACGTCAACCACCCGCTCGCCGTAGGTCGAGATGTGGGCCGAGGAGATCTGCAACCCGAGCTGGGTCATCGCCGCGGTCAGGTCGTAGAGCAGGCCGGGGCGGTCGCGGCCATTGACCTCGATCACGGTGTGGGTGCGCGACGGGGTGTTGTCGACCAGCACGCGCGGCGGCACCTTGAACACCTGGGTCCGGCTGGGGAGGTGGCCCCGGCGGCTGGCCAGTTCCTGGGCGAGACGCATCCGTCCCGACAGTACCTGTTCGACCACCGCCGACAGCCGGGCCAGCTTGGACGGGCTGTCGAACGGCCCGCCCTCGGACTCCTGGACGAAGAAGGTGTCGAGCGCCATGCCGTTGGTCAGGGTGATGATCTTGGCATCGACGATGTTGGCCCCGGCCACCGCCATCGCCCCGGCGATCTGCGAGAACAGGCCGGGATGGTCGCCGGTATAGATCACCACCTCGGTGACGCCGCGCAGGGCATCGACCCGGGGCTCGATCGTCAGCGGGGCGGCGGAGGCCTCGGCCTCGCGCACCAGCCGGGCGTGACGGGCCTGGGTGGCGGTGTCGCAACTGGTCCAGTAGCCGGCATAGCCGCGGCCGAGATGGGCCTCGATCTCCGCCTCGGGCCACTGGATCCGCGCCAGTTCGGCGCGCAGCGCGATCTGGGCCGCCTCGACCCGGGCGGCGTGAGCCTTGCCGGCGAGGCCGCCGGTCATCTCCTCCATCGCCCGGTGATACAGCTCGCGCAGCAGCCCGGCCTTCCAGGCGTTCCACACCGTCGGCCCCACCGCGCGGATATCGGCCACGGTCAGGCACAGCAGCAGCTTGAGCCGCTCGGGCGACTGCACCAGGGCGACGAAATCCTGGATGGTCTTGCTGTCGTCGATGTCGCGCTTGAAGGCAAAGCGGGTGAAGGCGAGGTGCTGGCGCACCAGCCAGGCCACCGTCTCGGTCTCCTCGTCGCTGAGGCCGAGCCGGGGGCCGAGCTTCAGCGCCACCTCGGCGCCGAGCTGGGAATGGTCGCCGCCGCGCCCCTTGGCGATGTCGTGCAGGAAGGTGGCGACGTAGAGCGCCCGGCGCGAGGCGACCTGATGGATCACCTCGGAGGCAACCGGGGCCTCTTCCTGCAACGCCCCGCTTTCGATCGAATGGAGGATGCCGAGCGCCTGGAGGGTGTGCTCGTCGACGGTGAAGACGTGGTACATGTCATACTGCATCTGCGCCACCACCCGGCCGAAATCGGGCAGGAAGCGGCCGAGCACCCCGGCCTCGTTCATGTGGCGCAGCGCCACCTCGGGATTCTTGGGCGAGGTCAGCATCGACACGAACAGCCGGTTGGCCTCGGCATCGTTGCGCAGCTTGCCATCGATCCGCTTGAGATTGCGGTGGACCTGATCGAGGGCGCGGGGATGGATGTCCACCTCGTTCTCGAGCGCGGTGTGGAACAGCCGGATCATCGCCCCGGGATCGGTGGCGAACTGGTCGGGGGTGGCGAGGTCGAGCCGCCCCCCTTCCTGGATGAAGCCGGCCAGCTGGGTGCGGCGGGTGAACAGGCGGCGGAACGGCAGCCGGCGCGGCTTGCTGCGGTGGCGTTCCTCGACCAGGGCGCAGAACAGCCGGGTCAGGTCGCCGACATCCTTGGCGATCAGGAAGTAATGCTTCATGAAGCGTTCGACCCCGCGCGAGCCGGGGCGATCGACATATTGCATCCGCAGGGCGATCTCGGGCTGGACGTCGAAGGTCAGCCGGTCCTCGGGGCGGTCGGTCAGGTAATGAAGGTGACAGCGCACCGTCCACAGGAAGGCCTGGGCCTTGGCGAAGCGGGTCGCCGCCTGGGCGGTGATGATCCCGGCCTCGGCCAGTTCGTCGATCCCGGCGACGTCGTACATATCGCGGGCGATCCAGAACAGGGTGTGCAGGTCGCGCAGCCCGCCCTTGCCCTCCTTGACGTTGGGCTCGAGCACATAGCGCGAATCCCCCATCTGGGCGTGGCGGGCGTCGCGCTCGGCCAGCTTGGATTCGATGAACTCGATTCCCGACACCCCCATCACCTCGGCGCGGTAGCGGTCCTGCAATTCCTTGAACAGCTCCTGGTCGCCCCACAGCCAGCGCATCTCCAGCAGCGCGGTGCGAACGGTGAGATCCTCCTTGGCCCCCTTGATGCATTCCTCGGCCGAGCGGGTGGACTGGCCGACCTTGAGGCCGAGATCCCACAGCATGTAGAGGATGAACTCGACCATCTGCTCGTGATAGGGCACCCGCTTGTAGGGCAGCAGGAACAGCAGATCGACGTCGGAATGGGGCGACAGCTCGGCGCGGCCATAGCCGCCGACCGCCACCAGGGTCATCGCCTCGCCCAGCGTGCGCACCCCGGGGGCGAACACCTTCTCGGCGGCGAAATCGTGGATCAGCCGCACCATCTGGTCCATCAGGAAACAGGTCTCGCGCACGGTGTGGCGGCCGTCGCCGCTGGCATCGAAGCGGCGGCGGATCTCGGCCCGCCCCTCGGCCAGCACCTGCTTGAACAGCTCAAGCACCTTGCCGCGCCGGCGCGAACGCGGCAGGTCGTCGAGGTCGAGCGCGGCGAGGCGGGTGATCACCGCGCGGCGGTTGATGATGGCGCGTTGGGAGACGATGCGGGACATGGGGCGGGGGGCTCTGCTCAGAGTTTGTCCATCAATCGAGCTTGTGAAAGAACGCCCATGGGGAAAATCAGCGTTTTTCCGTCAAGGTCGTGCCGAGGGGGCATTCTTTCACAATCTCTCAGGCGGGATTGGCAAGTATAGGGAGCGACGGGACGGCGCCGCCAGCCGAATCGAGCGCGGCGTGATGGTCGCGGACGAAGGCGGCGAAGGCGTCGGCCGGCAGCGGACGGGCCAGCAGGTAGCCCTGGATCTCGTCGCAGCCGAGCGCGCGCAGCCGCTCGCGCACCGCCGTGGTCTCGACCCCCTCGGCGATGGCGCGCAGGCCGAGGCTGTGGGCCATCTGGATCACCGCGCGGACGATGGCGTCGTCATCGGGGGCATCGGCGAGATCGGCGACGAACGAGCGGTCGATCTTCAGCCGGTCGACCGCGAACCGCTTGAGGTAGCTGAGGCTGGAATAGCCGGTGCCGAAATCGTCGATGGCCAGCCGCACCCCGAGCGCCTTCAGCC
Organism: Phaeospirillum tilakii; assembly: GCF_042683125.1. NCBI lineage: Bacteria > Pseudomonadati > Pseudomonadota > Alphaproteobacteria > Rhodospirillales > Rhodospirillaceae > Phaeospirillum > Phaeospirillum tilakii. Next base: position 6,412 of record NZ_JBHUIY010000012.1, on the reverse strand, counting down.
GCGACAGGGCGGCGAGGCGCGGTTCGGCATCCTTGATCAGCACCGATTCGGTCAGTTCCAGTTCGAGCCGGTCGGGGGCCAGACCGGAGCGGGCCAGCGCCGCCGCGACGGTGTGGTCGAAATCGTCGCGCTGGAGCTGCACCGCCGACAGATTGACCGCGACGCCGACCCCGTCGAGCCCCTCGCCCTGCCAGGCGGCGGCGCGGCGGCAGGCCTGCTCCAGCACCCAGGCGCCGATCGGGACGATCTGGCCGGTTTCCTCGGCCAGCGGGATGAAGCGGTCGGGGGTGACCCGGCCGAGATCGGGATGGTTCCAGCGCAGCAGCGCCTCGGCCCCGATCACCCGGCCGCTGGCGAGGTCGAGCTGGGGCTGGTAATGAAGTTCGAACTCGCCCCGGTCGAGGGCGCGGCGCAGCCCGGCGCGCAGCCGCAGCAAGGCGGCGACGTCGCGGTTCATCCGCTCGTCGAAGAAACGCCAGCCGGCGCGGCCCTCGGCCTTGGCCTGATACATCGCGGTATCGGCCTTCTTCAGCAGGGTGGCGAAATCCTCGCCGTCGTCGGGATGGACCGCGATGCCGATCGAGGCGGTGGTGACCAGCCCGAGCCCCTGGATCTCGAACGGCTCGGCGACGCGGGCGAGGATCTTGGCGGCGATGGCGCTGGCCGCCTCGCCGCCGCGCAGGTCGGTCAGCACGATCAGGAACTCGTCGCCGCCGGCGCGCGACAGGGTGTCGGTCTCCCGCAGGCAGTCGCGCAGTCGGGCGGCGACGCCCCGGATCACCGTGTCGCCGACCTCGTGGCCGAGGGTCTCGTTGACCGCCTTGAAGCCGTCGAGATCGAGCACCAGCAGCGCCGCCCGGCTGCCGGCGCGGTCGGCATGGGCGACGGCCTGGCTCATCCGGTCCTCGGCGAGGCGGCGGTTGGGCAATCCGGTCAGCAGATCGTGGAAGGCGAGATGCTCGACCCGCGATTCGGCGCTCTTGCGGTCGGAAATGTCGTGGAACGACACCCCGAGCAGCCCGTCATCGGTGCGGAACATCGCCACCTCGTACCAGCGGCCGAGGATGTGGAAGAAATAATCGAACCGTTCCGGCCGCCCCTGCTCGATCACCCGCACCGCCGCCTCGACCAGCCGGCGGTCGCGCGCGGCGAGGTCCGGCAGCACCTCATCGACCCGGCGGCCGACCACATCGACCAGCCCGGTCTCGGCCTCGAAGCGGGCGTTGGTGGCGAGATAGCGAAAGCCGGTCACCCGCCCGCCCTCGCGGATCGGCTGGTGGAAGGCGACCCCGCCCAGCATGTTGTCGAACAAGGCGCGCAGCCGGGACTCGCTCTGGCGCAGCGCGGTGGCGGCGGCCTCGGCCTCGGTCAGGTCGCGCGCCAGCCCGGCCACCCCGACCGCGACGCCGTCGCCATCGTAAAGCGGCAGCCGGATCACCCCGAGCCGGCGCGGGCCGGCGGGGGTGGTCAGGGTTTCCTCGTCCTCGCGCAGCCCGCCCGCCAGCGCGGCGCGGTCGCGCGCCGCCGCCGCCGCCGCCTCGGCCGCCGGGCGCAGGGCGGTTTCGTCGGCGCCGGCCACCAGCCCCGGCCCGAACAGCCGGCGCGCCGCCGGATTGAACAGGCGGATGCGGCCGTCGCGATCCTTGACATGGACCGCCAGCGTGGCGTCGGCGGCGAGGCGGTCGAAGGCGCGCGCCATCGCCCGCGCCGCGCCGGCATCGCGACCGCGCCGACCGGCGCGGCCCAGCCACAGGCCAAGCGCCAGCGCGTTGACGGCGGCGACCCCGCCCTGTTCCAGCATCAGTCCGGCCGGCGTCGGTCCGGTCAGCCCCGCCAGCGCGGCCCCCGCCGCGCCGGCCAGCACGGCATAGGCCGCCACGATCAAGGCGGGGACGCGCCAGCCGCCCGGCCGGTCAACGCAACGTCCCATCGGTCCCCCTCGTTTCTCCCCCGCCGCATGATCGGCTCCGGCGCGGCGGCGGGTCAAAGCTATTTTCGGCGGCGACGCGATTGCGGCGCCGCAAAAAGAGGCAGGCGGGGGCGCCGGCCGCGCCCGCGTCCCCGTACTTGATCTTGACGCCCCGGACCGGCCGGGTCTAAGACTCGTTCCCGTGGTGATTTGTCCGACCGGATTGCGGCCACGTTAAACAACCCGCTAAAGAGGTCTCGCTCCGGGTCCGCCCGGAGTCCTGATGCCTCCGTCGCGGCCGTTTTGCCGGTCACCCGCAAGACTGGCGTGTCCCCGCCAAGGAGGCTGTTTTCATGACCCGTCCCTCGTCCCCCGATTCCGCCGCCGATCCCCGCGCCTGGGCGCCGCGTACCCGTGCCATCCGCGCCGGCCTGTCGCGCACCGGCTTCCACGAAACCGCCGAGGCGCTGTTCATGACCTCGGGCTATGTCTATGACAGCGCCCAGGAGGCCGAGGAAAGCTTCGACGGCACCCGCGAGCGGATGGTCTATTCCCGCTTCCGCAACCCGACCGTGGCGGCGTTCGAGGACCGACTGGCGGCGATCGAGGGGGCCGAGGCCTGCCGCGCCACCGCCTCGGGCATGGCGGCGGTGCATGGCGCCCTGCTGTGCCAGCTGAAGGCCGGCGACCGGCTGGTGGCGTCGCGTTCGCTGTTCGGCTCGAGCCAGTGGATCATCGACGAATTGCTGCCCCGCTTCGGGGTCGAGCGCGAATTCGTCGATGGCGGCGATCTGGCCGCCTGGGAACAGGCGCTGTCCCGTCCCACCGCCTGTGTGCTGATCGAGACCCCGGCCAACCCGACGCTCGACATCCTCGACGTCGCCGCCCTGGCCGAGCTGACCCACCGCGCCGGCGGCCGGCTGGTGGTCGACAACGTGTTCGCCACCCCGGTGCTGCAAAGCCCGCTGGCGCTGGGCGCCGACGTGGTGGTCTATTCCGCCACCAAGCACATCGACGGCCAGGGCCGTTGCCTGGGCGGGGCGGTGCTGGCCGACGCTGCCTTCTGCAACGACGTGCTCGGGCCCTATCTGCGCCACACCGGCCCCTGCCTGTCGCCGTTCAACGCCTGGCTGCTGCTGAAGGGGCTGGAGACGCTCGAACTGCGGGTCGAGCGCCAGAGCGCCACCGCGCTGACCCTGGCCAAGCTGATCGAGGCCCATCCCGCCACCGCCCGCGCGCTCTATCCCGGCCTCGAGTCCCATCCCCAGCATGCCCTGGCGCTGAAGCAGATGCGGGCCGGCGGCACGATGATCGCGCTGGAGCTGAAGGGCGGCAAGGCGGCGGCCTACCGGCTGCTTGACGCGTTGCGGTTGATCGACATCTCGAACAATCTGGGCGACGCCAAGAGCCTGATCACCCATCCCTGGACCACCACCCACCAGCGCCTGTCGCCGGCCGACAAGCTGGCGATGGGGATCGGCGAGGGGATGCTGCGGCTGTCGGTCGGACTGGAGGACGAGCGCGACCTCGCCGCCGACCTCGCCGCCGCGCTCGACGCCGCCCGCTGAGACGAGGCGGTCCCCGGTTTTTGGGGGATGTGGGCTCCGCCCACCCCCGCCAAGGGCCGCAAGGCCCTTGGATCCCCTTGGGGGGTCGGGCGCGGACCGGCCTTTCCGCTTGGGCGCGGGCGCTTGCCGCGCGCAGGACCGGGAAAGGGTTCCAAGGGCCCTCGGCCCTTGGCGGGGGCGGGCGGAGCCCGCGATGAAAACGAAGGGGGATCGGGCGAAAGCCCGAAAAGTTCGGCCCGGGCTCGGGGACGGGTGCTAGACTGGCGCGGTTCGCGCCGCCCGGTCCGAGGAGCCCCCGCGATGTACAGCACCACCACCCGCGGCATCCAGGTGACGGTTTCGCCGTTCTTTCTCGAGGACCATTCGGTCCCGGAGGAGAGCCGCTTCGTCTGGGCCTATCGGGTCCACATCGAGAATCACGGCGCCGACGCGGTGCGCCTGCTGGCCCGCCACTGGATCCTGACCGATTCCGCCGGCCGGGTGCAGGAGGTGCGCGGCGCCGGGGTGGTGGGGGAACAGCCGCTGCTGCGCCCGGGCGAGAGTTTCGATTATACCAGCGGCGCCCCGCTGGCCGCGCCGTCCGGGCTGATGCGCGGCAGCTACCAGATGGAAAGCGAGGACGGCGAGCGGTTCGAGATCGAGATCCCCGCCTTCTCGCTCGACAGCCCCTACGAGCGCCCGCAGCTCAACTGACCCGTCGAGGAGTTCCCCCCGTGACCGACCCTGCCGCCCCCCCCGCCCCGCCCGGCCGTGCCGACGGCCCGCGCGACCGGCCGTCCCGCGCCGAGGCCGAGGCGGCGGTGCGCACCCTGATCCGCTGGGCCGGCGACGATCCCGGGCGCGAGGGGCTGGTCGGCACCCCCGACCGGGTGGTGCGGGCCTACGAGGAATTCTTCGCCGGCTACGACCAGGATCCGGCCGAGATCCTGCAACGCACCTTCGAGGAGACCGACGGCTACGACGAGATGGTGCTGCTGCGCGACATCCGGCTCGAATCCCACTGCGAGCACCACATGGTGCCGATCCTCGGCAAGGTCCATGTCGCCTACCTGCCCGACCGCCGGGTGGTGGGGATCTCCAAGCTGGCCCGGGTGGTCGAGATCTTCGCCCGCCGCCTCCAGATCCAGGAGACGCTGACCGCCCAGATCGCCAACACCCTCGACGAGGTGCTCCAGCCCAAGGGGGTGGCGGTGGTGATCGAGGCCGCCCACCAATGCATGACCACCCGGGGCATCCGCAAGCCGGGCGTCACCATGGTCACCAGCCGGATGCTCGGCGCCTTCCGCACCAACCCGGCCACCCGGCGCGAATTGATGGCCCTGATCCACAACCAGCATGCCGGCGGACTGGCCAACATCTGATCCCACAGCCGGGCCGGGCGGTCGGCCCGGCCGCGATCGCCTGTTGCGGCGGGGGGGCGGATCCGGGGTAATATCCGCCGCGTCGCTTGAAACAGGGAGATCCCCGGTGAAGACGCTGACCCGCCTGCTCGCCGTCGCCTGCCTCGTCCTGCTCGCCGCCGCGCCGGCCACCCGCGCCGCCGAGCCGTCCTTTCCGATCGATCAGGTGCTCGGCCGCGCCGACGCCCCGGTGACGATCATCGAATACGCCTCGCCCACCTGCAGCCACTGCGCCCATTTCCACAAGACGGTGCTGCCGCAGCTGAAGGCGGAATGGCTCGACACCGGCCGGGCCAAGCTGATCTACCGCGATTATCCCACCGGGCCGCACGCCTTGTCGGTCGGGGCGGCGATGATCCCGCACTGCGCCGGGCCGGAACGCTATTTCGGCCTGCTCGGGCTGATCATGGACCAGCAGGAACGCTGGATGGGCTCGGACAATCCGCTGGCCGAACTGAAGAAGCTGGCCAAGCTGGCCGGGATGGGCGAGGACAAGGTCGATGCCTGTCTGCGCCGCCAGGATCTGGCCGGGGCGATCGACGCCCGCGCCCGCGACGCCTATGACCGGCTCGGCATCGACGGCACCCCGGCCTTCCTGATCGGGGGCAAGGTGCTGCCCGGCGCCCGCCCGTTCGAGGAACTCGACGCCGCGCTGAAGGCGGCGGCGAAATAGGGCGCGGGGGGCGCGGCCGCCGGTGCTGCACTTCACGCGGCTGCGCCTCGCCGGCTTCAAATCCTTCGTCGAGCCGGCCGAACTCAGGATCGAGCCCGGCCTGACCGGGGTGGTCGGGCCCAACGGCTGCGGCAAGTCCAACCTGATCGAGGCGCTGCGCTGGGTGATGGGGGAAACCTCGGCCCGGCAGATGCGCGGCGGCGAGATGGACGACGTCATCTTCGGCGGCAGCGCCGGCCGCCCGGCCCGCTCGATCGCCGAGGTGACGGTCGGGCTCGACAACCGCAGCCGCGCCGCCCCGCCCCATTACGATTACGACGAACTGGAAGTGGTGCGGCGGATCGAACGCGGCGCCGGCTCGTCCTATCGCCTCAACGGCCGCGAGGTGCGCGCCCGCGACGTCCAGTTGCTGTTCGCCGACGCCGCCACCGGCGCCCGTTCCTCCGGTCTGGTCAGCCAGGGCCGGGTCGGCGCCCTGATCGGCGCCCGCCCGGCCGACCGCCGCCTGCTGCTGGAGGAAGCCGCCGGCATCGCCGGCTTGCGCTCGCGCCGGGCCGAGGCGGAAAGCCGGCTGAAGGCGGCCGAGGCCAATCTCGAACGGCTCGACGACGTGCTGGCCACCCTGGCCGAGCAATTGCGGCTGTTGCAGCGGCAGGCGCGGCAGGCGGCGCGCTACCGCGAACTGTCGGAGCGGATCCGCGCGCTGGAGGCCCGCCTGCTCGATCTGGCCTGGAAGACCGCGCTGGCCGCGATCGAGGCGGCCCGCGCCGCCCTGCGCCAGGGCGACCAAGCGGTCGAGGCGGCGGCGGGCGCCGCCGCCGCCGCCCGCGCCGCCGCCGCCGGGGCCGCCGCCGGTCTGCCG